>CAZWTJ010000001.1:0-71549 GCA_964637555.1 uncultured Dehalococcoidia bacterium
GAATCAATAGTTATTACATTACTACCAATAATAGGACTGGCTATCTTCTGGATGGCTGTTGCTGGTGGTATTATTGTAATGTATCGAGCAAATCCAAACCCCCAAAACACTAACATTAATAAAGAAAATTCCGTTAGAAAAGTATAAGTATTACTGAAGCAACAGAATTTGAGAAAAATTTATCCTCCGGAGGAACCCAGTGAATTTCATCACCCAATTAGCTATGCGTAGTAGGCCTGTGACTATTCTAGCGATTATCATGTTAACCATAATATCAGTAAATGCTTACATCAACATGCAGAGGGAATTATTCCCTGAAATTGAATTCCCCAACATTTTTGTCGTGACTGTTTACCCCAACTCGAACCCCGAAGCGATTGCAAGGGAAATCACTGCTCCAGTAGAAAACTCAATTTCAGGCATTTCAGGAATCAAAGAGATCCGCTCAACTTCTTCCAATACTTCGTCAAATATCACTGTAACTTTTGATTTCAAAAAAGATCTATCTGAAGCTGAAACAGAATTAAACACTGCAATTAACGACATTAATATGCCATCGGGAATTCAAGGTCCTTTTGTTCAACGCATTAACTCAGATCAATTTCCAACCATGCAATTATCAGTCACAGCAAACGACGACTTCTTGAATTCCATAACCACCCGGGATAGCAGCGAGCTTGAAGGAATTTCACCTTTAAGCTCGCTCCAAGAATATGTGGAACAAAATATCACACCAGAAATCGACAAAATTTCCGGTGTGAATTCTGTCGATTTGGTAGGAGGAGCAGATCAAGAAATCCAAATCATTTTAAATAGAGATTCCATGGCTAAACTCGGAATTACTTCACAGCAACTTCAATATGCAATTACCCAAAACAATATGGATTTACCTTCTGGAAGCATCGATGATGGTTTCACTAACAAGCCTGTAAAAGTGCGAAACAAGATAACTTCATTAGATTCTATTAGGAGGCTAAGAGTAGGTATTAGCCCTGTAAACTTGAATGTCTCTGATCCAAAAAGTTTTCAGAATCCACCTCCCCCAATGTCCTCAAACATTCCATTGTTATCTGATCCTATCACCGAAATTCCTTCAGACGTTCCTAGGTGTTACACAGAAATTCTAAATTTCTACGAATCCAACTCATTGGAAGTAACCAGTCCGCTCCCGGTATGCATTTCAGATGTGGGAAAAGTTTTGATTTCATCAAAACCATCAAACAGTATTTCTAGAACAAATGGTGAAACAAGTCTTAGTATCTCAATCATTAAAGATCCGACAGCCAATACAGTCGATGTTACAGAAAGTATCCAAGAAACGATTTCAGGAATTGACCTTTCTGAAGGAATTTCAATTGTGGAAATAAGTAATGATGGGCCTGAAATAAAAGAATCGCTTAATACCCTAATCAAAGAAGGGTTTTATGGTTTCCTGTTTGCAATCATGATAGTCTTCCTTTTCTTGGTCAATTTCAGACCAAATCTGTTAAAAGGTCTGAGCATGGGAATACGCCCTACCCTAGTAATTATTGCTTCTATTCCATTGAGTATATTAACTGCAATAATGTTAATGTATTATCTGACAGATGTAGCTTTAAACCTGATGTCGCTTGCAGGCCTAGCAATATCGGTTGGTAGAGTTGTAGACGACAGTATAGTTGTCATTGAAAATATCTACCGTCATATCCAAATGGGTGAAGATAGGGTTAAAGCAGCGATGTCAGCCACTCGTGAAGTACTACCTCCAATAGTAGCTTCAACTCTAGCAACAGTAGTTGTATTTATTCCTTTGGCCTTTATTGAAGGTTTAGTAGGTGAATTTTTTAGTCCTTTTGCTCTTGCCGTAAGTCTTGCATTAATCGCCTCAGGAATTGTCTCAATCACTGCGATACCTGTCTTGGGATCATTTATAATTCGTCAAGGGGATTTATCGAATACACAACCTCAAAAACCTACACTTCTTCAAAAAGTTTATGAGTCAATGTTGAGATGGTCTTTATCTCACAAGTTAATTTCTTTATCTTTGGCAATTTTAATTACACTCTCAAGCCTGGGATTATTATTTCAAATACCCGTCACTTTCTTTTCAAGCGGAAATCCTGAAGTACTAACAATCAACGTCACAATGCCTCCAGGTTCTTCTGTCCAACGGACAAATACTACCATGTTAGAAATTGAGAAAGTATTAGATGAATATTACGAATCAAAAATACTGGAAAATTATTTAACTTCTATTGGCTCTGGGGACTTCTGGCTTGGAGCAACTGATTCTACAAATACCGGGGTCATTTATGCGAATCTTAATAGTGACCAACCCGAAAATTTTGCCGAGACAATTCGATCCCGACTATCTGATATTGACGATGCGGTCATAAAAGTCACAGAAGTAGCCGGAGGCCCTCCTCAAGGAGGCGTAGAACTGAACATCTCGGGTCGTAATTTCGAACAGGTAAAAATAGTTTCTGAAGATTTGGAATCTAAACTTTCCGAAATCGAAGGGGTCTCCAACATCAGTAATAATGCATCAGAAGGCAAAGATGAAATCGTTTGGACAGTAGACCAAGAAAAAGCATCCTCAATAGGACTCACAACAATGAGCGTTGCTTTCCAAATGCGGTCGCTAATGTCAGGGATTCAGGTCAGTGAAATTGAGATAGATGGTAAAAATTACACCATCATGATCAGAAGTAATCCCGACGACATATCAGATCTTGAGAAACTCGGAAACTATATGATTTCTGGACCTGCCGGTGAAACCACTTTAAATTCCATAGCCAAAAGCAGTATCGAACCCAGTGCCATAACAATTACAAGGGTTGACGGAAAAAGAACTGCGTTAATTGCAGGTGATATCACAAGCGAGGATACTCAATCTGTTGGAAGGGATGTCCAAGCACTCATTGATTCATTAATTCTCCCCTCAGGTGTTGAAGTTTCTTCAGGAGGAATTTTTTCTCAAATTGCTGAGGGATTCCAAGATATTTTCTTGGCTATGGGAGTAGGTATCGTTCTAGTTTATCTTGTGATGGTAGCAACCATGGGTTCACTCAGAAGCCCAATGATTATTATGATTTCCTTACCATTATCAATTGTCGGAGCTTTAGCCTTGCTATTTCTTACCGGAAAACCTTTAGGTCTGCCTGCGATGATGGGGTTTTTACTTCTAATTGGTGTAGTTGTAACAAACGCTGTAGTACTAATAGTATTTGTTGAACAACTACGTGCAAAAGGGTTTAGTATCTACGATGCAATCATCGAAGGAGGTAGGGTTAGAGTCCGGCCAATTTTAATGACAGCTTTCGCAACAATTTTCGCTTTGATTCCATTGGCTTTAGCATCAGAAACAAATGGCTTGGTAGGTTCTGAACTTGCTACAGTTGTAATAGGAGGCTTGGTTAGTTCAACATTCCTAACGTTATTAATTGTTCCTATTGTTTATCTAATATTCTTCGAATCAATCCCAAACCTTTTCAAAAAGAAGCGTTGATTTCAAAACTTATATGGGGTTTGATCTGCAGAGATTTTACCCCATAAATTTCGGAAAAATATCGCAACTAGACTCACTAATATTATTCCAAGAGTTGCATGAATCGTCACCGCAAAAACGGGGCCTTGCAAACTTGCCAACGCCCCAATTATCAAAGCACCAATCGGCTGAGTACCAATCCCCAAGGTAATCACACCCAATGCACGTCCTCGGACATTATCTCGTGCCGTAATTAATACAATTGTTGATTGCATTGTTGCAAATCCAGAAACTCCTATTCCTGCAAGAAGAAGTGCAAAATAAGCAAAAATATATGAATTTGAAACTCCAAAGAATAAAAGCCCCGCAGCAGCAAGAAGGGATCCCAAAATATAATATCTGCCTTGAAAAATAATTGAACTCCTACTTGCAATCAGAAGCGATCCTAATACGGCCCCGAAACCTTCAGAAGCGAAAAGAATCCCCATAAGCAACGGACCTACTGCCAAAACATCTCTAGCAATCACCGGAACCATTGGTTGGAATGGGAAATATAGCATATTCATCACTATGGTAATTAAAAGTGTGCTAAAAATTATTTTGTTCGAAAGTGCATAAACTAAACCTTCTTTAATATTTTGCAAAATTTGAGCGCTATCATTCACTGTAGAAGAAATATTGTGACGTGGGAATTGAATCCTACATACTAAAATTAAACCAATAAAGTACAAAAATGAAATAACCAAATATCCGCCGTCAATACCAAAAAAAGCAATTAATCCACCCGCAACTATCGGACCAAGCATTTTACTCGATTGCATGCCAACCCCATCTAATGCGGCCCCATTTGTGACACCTTTTGGCCCAAGAAATTCAATATAAAGAGACCTTCGAGATGGGGTAGTTAGTGCAGTCGCAAAACCTACTACTGAAATCACAATATATGCATACCAAAAGTGGATTGTCAAAAAAGATATTGCCATTAACATCAATAAGGCAGTACATAAACCTAAAAATCCCGAGAAAATCATAAGCTTCCGCTTATTTACACGATCCGCTAACCATCCTCCAACCATCCCTAATAAGGGATATGGCGCCATCCCAAAAAACGCGACTAATGCCACTAGGAATGGAGAATCAGTCAAATCTAATACAAACCACGCAAGTAAAACAATTTGCATGTTTCTTGTGGAATACTCTATCCAATTTGCACACCATAGCAAACCATAATTACGATTTGAAAATGCTGATACAACCCTTGGAACACTCAAAAATTACACGCTTTAAAAAAAGATTTGAACTGAATCCGATTTTTACACAGTATCTCAGTGGATTCAATTATTTATAAGGAAATTATTATATGCGTTCGAATTTACTTACTTGATCTGCCTCACCAATCTCGGTGACATAAATGTTCCCACGTGAATCAACACATATACCATGACCTGCTTGGATTCCTCGCCATCGAGTAATTAAATCCCCATCCAAAGACCAAATACTAACCCCACATGTACCTAAAGAACCTTGCTCCACAACATAAACATCATCATTATGAATCCAAATATCACCAGGTTTTTGTAAATCAGTCCATTCTTCAATAAACTCCCCATTATCTGAAAAAATTTGGATACGATCATTCTCTCGATCACAAATATACACTCGACTATTCTTATCAACCCAAATATTGTGTAATAGGGCAAATTCTCCTGGTCCAGCACCTTGTTTACCCCAAGAATGAAGTAATTCGCCTTCAGGGCTGAATTTGTGAACCCTATGCGCACCGTAGCCATCTGACACAAAAATCTCACCATTCGGAGCAAATGCCAACCCTGAGGGCATGTTAAATGGCGTTCCCAAATAACTTGCAGAGGGTTGCAGTTTTCTACCCCATGTATCCAAGATTTGACCATTGGGATCATGCTGAGTAACTAAATGGAAATTTGAATCAACTAACCAAACATTATCATTGGGATCAATGAAGATTCCATGAGGAGATCCAAATTCACCTTCACCCCAACTAGAAATGAAATTCCCATCGATATCCCATATGGTTATTGGATGAATCCCTCGACTAAAAATATATATTTCATCCTTTGAATTAACCGCACCGTCAGAAGCAAGCCCAAATTTCCAATTTCTGGGTAAATCAGGCCAAGATTCTACGCGTTGATACCTATAATCTCCGGATCCAAGAATTTCCATTGTAGTCTCTCCTCACTTTAAGATGGATGAGAAGATTCTATTCTGCCGATCAATGCACGTCAACACGTTAATTCCAAAAGGTCAATCTGATACAAAACAAGTAGCTCTTTAATACTCTTGCATGATTTTCAATACGGCTATATTATTAACTTATCGGGGTGTGGCGCAGCGGGAGCGCGCCTGTTTTGGGAACAGGAGGTCGCCGGTTCAATCCCGGCCACCCCGACCACAAATACTTCCCAATAAACGTCCTACTATTCAGAATTAACTTTGAACTTAGGCTGCCTTAAAAGCCAATCTACTTCTTGAAATTCTACTGTGACATTATTCCCAGGCAAAATTGATTTGCTTAGTCTAATTCTCGTTTTAAATGGATAATCCTCAAGTTCTAACAATGCATTTCTACCAGGACGGTTTTCCAAAACCACCGCTGAAAATATTGTATCTCCCTCATTACATTTTTGAACAAGGAATTTTGAGAACCAAAATTTAATTCTTTCTGCTTCTAATCTTGAAATTAATTTGAGTTGTTCAACTGATTTCAAAAAAATCAAACTCAATGAATCCAATGAATAAATGGGTGCAGAATATTGTAAATGGTTAGTAACCTGCCTCTGCATTACCAAATCAGTATAACGTCTTAAAGGTGATGTCGACTGTATGTATCCGTGCAATCCAAGTCCCCAATGATTGGAAATATTATTTGCACCCAAGACAGGTTCCAATTGCTTGAAAACTAAATAGTTTTTGTATGGACCATCAGTATATTTTTCAAATTTTTCAAATTTTTGCGGTTCAACTTGAGACCTATAAATTGCCGGTATAGCAAAATTGTGACAATATTGAGCCATCAAATGATTGTACAAAATCATAAATTCAGCCACTGACTCTCTAGATTTCAATGCCTTAGAAATTGTTACATCAATTCGATCATTTTCATCAAGTTTTATTTCCATCTCTCGACGTGATAAGTCCAATCCTCCATTTTTGATTCTTTTAAACTTTAATTTGCTCGCTATTAAATTGATAATTGAAATTTGCTTACTCCATTCCCCTCCCTTATCCTCCAGACAAGAATCTGCCTCCTCGTATGACATTGCAATCTTAGAATTGATCACACTTCGCACAATTTTCCAATTCAAAACTTCACCTCCTTTTGAAAAATCAATCAAAAGTGTGAGCGCTGGCCTATCACAACCTGGATTAAGTCCAGCAAAACTTTCTATAAGAAATTCAGGAACCATCCAAACTATCTTTTCAGGAAAATATATTGTAGACATTCTTTTTTGAGCCTCTAAATCCATAAAACCACCGAAGGATATTGCATCAGAAGCGTCAGCGATATGTATACCAATTTGAACTTGATCTGGGCATCCATCTTGGTCGGTTGAAATGGTTTTTACGGATATTGCATCATCCCTATCCATCGTATAAGCATTATCAATTGTTAAGACATCTAGACATCTTAAATCAACCCTTCCCGAATCACTCGTTGAGGAATGTCCATTCAGTAACTTGACTTCACCCATCACATCCTCAGAAAATTCAATCCGCACATTTTCCCGCTCTAGTTCGATGGGATCATCCAATTTGAATTCACCAATTTTAAGTAATAAATCAAAGGCATTACGGCGCAAGTCTCCAGGGAATTTATATTTCTGTAAAAATTCTCTAGCCGCAGAACCATTCAAATCATTATCTCCCCTAATTACATAATCCCTGATATAAGCTAGAAGTCTTTTTTGGTAATCAGTCAAGTGAGAAAATGGGCGTAACCCCTTTAAAATTTCTGAAAACTCCAATTCTTCTGTAGCTAGTTTTCGTTCATCTCGAATTCTTTTTTCTAGTTGAGTGACTTTCTCATCTTCACGCGGATAATACCCATTCTCCAAGGAATCAAAATATATTGATTCTTTACTCTCAAGAACCATACTCAAAGCTGCTAATCTTTGAGGAGTCAGTTTATCATTCCAAATAATTGAAGTAAGTTTTTGTATTGTGAATGTTTCACCACTCTTTTTTACATTCTGCCAAAGAGATTTAATATCAATCGCAGAAACAATTTCAGATGTTTCCTCACGGAATTTTAATATCTCAGAAAAATCATCTACAAAAATTCCTGTCCTAAACAGAATACGACTTGAGGGTAATTTAGCATGCTTATTTCTTCGAAGAAGTACTTTGACCACACGGAGATCTTCAGGGCCAGTCCTCATGACTATACTAGCCCCTCCACTCAGTTTTGCGACAACAATTTCTTTATCCTTGACCATGATTGTTCAATCCCAAAACCATAAGCTATCCCTGCAAATTTAATAATTCGCTTTTAATATTTTCTGGAAACTGCAATGTTCGAACAGGATAATTAATTGTAATCCCTTCCAAAATAAATCTGGCATGAATGGCTTTTATAATTTCAGAAGTTAACGCAAAACTACCTAAACGATCAGTGGCTTGCATGAAAACCCAGAATGAAATATTTGAATCATCAAAGCTGTCAAATCCGAATCTGGGATCTTGGTCTTTAATTGCCGATTCACTCTCATCTTGAACTCTCTTGCATTCTTCAAGGGTCACCCTCTCTACCTTTTCTAAATCAGAATCATAACTGACCCCACAAGTAACCCTAACGTTTAAAGCAGGAGAAGGACTATAATAATTTAAAATCACGCTATTAGAGATTGTAGAATTAGGAACAATTAAAAGATTATTTAAAATACTTCTAAGTTTCGTGCTTCGCCATCCAATTTCTATTACAAAACCGGCTGTTCCGTCCGCCAGCTCTATATAATCCCCTATCTTTAGCTGACTTTCAGTCATCACATATGTTCCGGCAAGAAAATTAGTTAGAGATGGTTGAACCGCCAAAGCAACTGCTAACCCAGCAATTCCAAGACCTGCCAAAAGAGGACTAATAGAAATCCCTATACTTTCAAGCAACACCAAAATCCCAATTGAGTAAATAACAACTGGGGTAAGTCTCATTAGAGGTCGAATAAGTTGATCATCTAGAGTCGTCTCAGTTTTTTCTGCAATATTTTCTAAATACCACTTCAAAAAAACTCCTATGACTCTAACCATCGAATGTGAAATTAAAATAATGCTTAGCATTAATAAAAGAGTCTTTATAAGACCTGAAAAATCATAAACAACCTGAGCAAGTTGGCTCTCAAAATTTCCAACCATAGTCAAAGAGAACGACAATCCAATCAACAAAATCAACATAAAGATGGACTTACGAACTGAATTCAATATCTCTGAAAGAACGCTGTGGGGATTCCCAGAGGATAATCGAGATGCAACATGTTTCAAAATCATGAAAACGATTAAGGCTACGAGAACCGAAACCAAGAAAAAAGATAGGAAAAATATTCCGCCAAGAATACTTGATTCTAGAAAATCATCCGGAAGAAAAGTCAAATTAAGATCCATCAGAGCTCCACTAAATTAATCGTTGATTCTAAACATTCTTAACATCAACAAAGACTACACTACGCTTCATAGGATATTTTGATTATTTCTCTAGGTCAAATATTAGCATCAGATTAATCTAAGTCAGTAGTAGGAAAAAAACTGGGAATTCCGTATTTACAGTAGAAAATTTTAGAATACTCGTCCAAATTACAAAAACTAATGCGTTCTTGACCACAAATGTATGCAAATCTATAATCTATTAGTGCATTAGTTGCACATTTAGAGGAAATAATGACCAGTTCAGACCTAAAAAATTTAACTGATAAAGCAATGGACTCACTAAAATCAGTCTCATCCACTGAAGAAGCGGAACAGTGGAGAGTCACTTGGATTGGAAGAAACGGTAAAATTACCGATATTCTTCGCGGCATTGGGAAAATTCCAAAAGAAGAACGTCGATCAATTGGAATGTTAGCAAACAAAACCAAATTGTTACTTGAAGATTCTCTAAACTCTCAGTTGGAATCAATCAAATTGTCCCAACAAGATGTCAATCCTTCAAAACCTTCATTTGATGTAACTTTGCCAGGCAGAAATTTGCCCTCAGGAGGATTGCATCCAGTCACTCAAATGGTCAGAACCATTTCCAAAATTTTCCAAAACATGGGCTTTGAAATTGCTGAGGGACCCGAAATTGAATTAGACAAATATAATTTCGAGATGCTCAACATACCACAAGGGCACCCTGCACGTGACATGTGGAATACCCTATGGATTGATTATGTTAATCAAGATGGTAATTACCCTATGCTTCTACGGACTCATACATCTCCGATGCAAGCAAGGTATATGGAGTACTCCCAACCGCCAATAAGAGTTTTAGTCCCAGGAAAATGTTATAGATATGAAGCAACCGATGCTACACACGAATGGCATTTTCAACAAATCGAAGGGCTTGTAGTGGATAAAGGGATCACTTTTGCTCACCTGAAAGGCACTCTTTATGAATTTGCGAGACTAGTCTTCGGAGAAAACCGTCAGATCAGATTTAGGTGCGATTATTTCCCTTTCGTTGAACCTGGAGTAGACATGTCCATTGATTGTTTTATTTGCGATGGCCAAGGGTGCAGGATATGTTCCGATACCGGATGGATCGAAATTATGGGGGCTGGAATGGTCCACCCAAACGTTCTAGAAGGTGTTGGGTATGACTCCAATGTTTACAATGGTTTCGCATTCGGAATGGGACCAGAACGAATTGCGATGTTGAAATATGGAATAGATGATATACGTCATTTTTACTCAAATGATCTAAGGTTTTTGAAGCAATTTAGCAACAAATATTCTTAAACGAGACAATCATGAAACTCCCAATCTCTTGGATTAAAAAATATATCGATCTCACGTTGACACCTGATGAACTAGCTCATCAGTTAACGATGGTGGGAATAGAAGTCGCTGAAATTAATGAAATTGGTGCAAACTGGGATGAAGAGACCTTAACCGTAGGACTAATTAAATCCATAGAACCTCATCCCAATGCTGACAGATTAAATTTGGTTTTAGTTTCATTGTCAGGAACTGAAACCCAAAAGGTAGTATGTGGTGCCCCAAACGTAGAAGTCGGTCAAAAAATAATTTTTGCAAAAGAGGGAGCTAGGTTATTCAATGCCAGGAACCAAAAAGTTGAACCTCTAAAAGCAGCTAAAATCCGTGGTGTAGAATCTAGCGGGATGGTGTGTTCTGAACTAGAACTTCAACTAAGTAACGAACATGAAGGCATTTTAGTACTACCCGAATCTACACCTGTAGGAGTATCCGCTAAGGAAATTTTGGCTGACACAATACTGGACATAGAAATCACTCCAAATAGACCTGATTGCTTATCCGTATTGGGAATCGTACACGAAATTGCCGCAATCACTAAAACTACATTCAACAAGCCCGAATTAGGTTATCCATCTGACGGCTTACCAATTACCCAGCTAGCATCTGTCAAAATAGAAAATCCAGAATTTTGCAACAGATACACTGGCAATGTAATCAATAATGTCAAAATTGATGAATCCCCAAAGTGGATTCAAGATGCACTAAGCAAATCTGGCCAGCGCCCCATCAACAATATTGTGGATATAACTAACTTCGTAATGTTGGAATACGGCCAACCTCTACATGCTTTCGACATGGACAAAATTTCTGGAAACAATATTTTTGTTCGAACAGCTAAAACTGATGAAACTATCACAACTCTCGATGGAGAAACTCGAAAATTAAATTCTCAAATGCTAACCATATCTGATGAATCTGGACCTATTGGACTTGCGGGAATTATTGGAGGAACACGGGCAGAAATTGACTCCACTACAAAAAATATCTTTTTAGAATCTGCCAACTTCGATGCGGGCAATATAAGAACAACCCGTACTCATTTGAAAATTAGTACTGAAGCATCCTACAGATTCGAACGAAACATCAGAGCCGAAATTACCTCATTTGCATTGAAAAAGGCAACACAAATGATTTTAGAAATTTGTGGTGGCGTTTCCGCCAAAGGGATTATTGATCAAAACTATTCTAAAAAATCCATTTCTCCAATTAGTATTAATAGAAACAAGATCAAAAATCTTATTGGCAAAGAATATTCTGGTGATTCAATAACTTCTGTCTTGAATTCATTGGGATTCGAAAAGTCAGACCCTCCTACTGGCCTTCTAAACACTTTGGAAACTATCGAGGCAAAATCTATTCCTGAACGGGAAGAAACGATTTGGTTTACTCCTCCTTATTGGAGATCTGACATTTCAATCGAAGAAGATTTAATAGAAGAAATAGTGCGAATTTCAGGTTATGAAGAAGTTCCCACTGAGATGCTTTCTTCTCAAATACCTCATCAACATCAAAACGTCAAATACGATGTGAGAGAAGAGATCAAGGATCTGTTAGTATCTGCTGGAATGCAAGAGATTATTTCATACCCGCTGATTAGCCAGTCTGCAATAGAAAAATTAGGTGGAGTTACCAAGGAAAATCCTCTGAAAGTGGCAAACCAAATGAGCTCAGAATTTGTATTCGCTAGACCCACATTACGCGCTAGCATACTGCAAACCCTCTCATATAATCAGCAATCATCTGGAGAACAAAGTTTAAAATTATTTGAAGTTGGTAGAGTATTTCTGCCAACCGAAACCTCAGCTTCTGAAACACCATTGCCTAACGAGATTGAAATGGTTGCAGGTATTTTATCTGGTACAAGAAATGAAATTTCTTGGATTCAATCTCCAAAAACCTTAGATTTTTTTGACGGGAAAGGCATTTTAGAAAATGTATTCTCGAATTTGGGGATTCAACCTACTTATCACTTAATTAATACTAGTGATCATAAAATTGAATCAGAGCCATTAAACACAGCACGAAATATTCTCGATATTTCTTCTTCAGCATACATCATGGCTGAATCCAATATATTGGGTGTATTAGGAGAAATTGACCAACACACTTTGGAGTCATTTGATTTAGATAAAAGTTCTGGTGCAATATTTTTTGAACTTGATCTGAATTCAATCGTTTCATGTATCTCAAATTCCAAAAACAACTACGTTCCAATAAGTAAATTCCCTGAAGCTTACAGAGATATTGCCATAGTAGTAAATGAAGATATTTTGTCTTCAACCATTCAAAATATAATTCACAATCATAAACTTGTAATCAATTCAGTTCCATTTGATCTCTATTCTGGTAAAGGAGTGGAACTTGGTAGAAAATCAATCGCTTTCCGAGTCACTTTCCAATCTCCACAAAACACTTTGACTTCCAAACAAGTTGACAAAGCCATGAAAACAATACTAAAACAATTGCACCAAGAATTAGCTGCAGAGTTAAGAGAAATATAACATCATTTTTAGTTAGTTATGGTGGTGTATAATTAACTAAACTATTTCGAGGCAATTTCACCATTCACGCTCACAAACATCTTTTAAACGAAAACATGCTAAGCGTTGAAGAAGCTTTGGATAGAATCCTGGCTCGTTTCGATGTGTTAAGCAGTGAAACCGTTGGTATCCTAGACTCACTGGGACAGGTTTTGTCTGAAGATATTTTCTCTTCAATTAATGTCCCTCCTGTAGATAATTCCGCAATGGATGGCTATGCTCTAAAATCAAAAGATACCGCAGGGTCTTCAAAACAAAACCCCGTGATACTAAAAGTTTGTGGATCCGTAAGTGCAGGAGAATCTTTTACAAATTCGATTGCTTCTGGACAAGCGGTGCGTATTATGACGGGAGCACCCATACCTGACGGGGCAAATGCAGTAATACCTTTTGAAGAAACTGATGAAGAGTCTAGACTACAATCAAACTCTTTCACCAATGAAATTGGAGTGCTTACACAAGTTGAAGCTGGATCAGACGTTAGACCTGCCGGACAAGACATTAAAAATGGTCAACTTGTCCTAAAATCCGGGAAAGAGCTCCGGCCAGCTGAAATAGGAGTTCTCGCAAGTTTGGGATTGTCTGAAATTTCAGTAACAAGAAAACCGAAAGTGGCTATTCTATCCACTGGAAATGAATTGATTAAACCAGGTTCGGAAATTACTCCGAATAAGATTTACGATAGCAACTCATATTCTGTCTCTTCGGCAGCTTTGAAATGCGGAGCAATTACCAAAATTTTAGAAATAGGCAAAGATAATTTCGATTCATTAACTTCCATCCTAGACTCAATAGATGACTTTGACTTTTTAATCACTTCTGCAGGAGTTTCAAAGGGAGACTACGATATAGTTAAGGATGTCTTGAAAAATCACGGGCAAATAGACTTTTGGTCCGTGAGAATGAGACCTGCGAAACCTCTCGCGTTCGGAACATTTGTAACTCAAAAAGGGAAATCAATCCCTCACCTAGGTCTCCCAGGAAATCCTGTAAGCGCACTTGTAGCATTCGAACAATTTGGACGCCCCTCAATTCGCAAGATGATGGGGAAGAGTTTTAAACGTAGACCAAGCATACGTGCAGTTCTGGAAGATCCAATATACAATGGTGATGGTAGAAGAGTCTTTGCGAGAGTAATCGTGACAAAAAAGGATCAACATTACAAAGCCAAACTGACTGGTCACCAAAATTCAAATCTTTTAACAAGCATGGCTTATGCAAATGGACTAGCCATATGTCCCGAAAATGAAAAAATCAAAAAGGCTGGCGAAACCGTAGAAGTACAAATGATTGATTGGCCGGAGGAAACAACTTTATGACCACTAACAAAGAACAAACAAAAGCCGCACGCTATCAGGTCTCTACCTCATTAGCAAATGAACAAAACAGATCTCTTCCAACTCTTTTAACTAGTAGGCTAGACTACGTTACACAGGGAGGGGTAGATCAAAATCCATCCGCCGATTCTGATATTGCACCTATTTTAGATTTACTGGCAAATGTTTCAAGCACTAAAGACGACTATCTCCTGCCAGATACTCCTTTGAAAGAAGCAATATTTAGAGTTATTCTTGCAAATAAGAACAAACCTATGTCAGCTAATGAAATCAGTGAACAATTATCTAATAGGTGGTCCGAATCCACAAACTCCAGAAACATATCTGCAAATGTAATTGAAAGACTACTTACCAATAGTCAAACATATTGCATTAGCGCAACCAATTAGACACGTAGGGATACCAGCAACCAGGTTAGAAAATTTCTTCGTCTGTTCTAGATTTTCTGCGCTTCTTGATTACTTCAGGCTCGACTGGGGCAAATTCAGAAACAGATAACCCAACTTGTTTTTTTGCGGAATTTTTCTTAGCTTTTTTGGATTCCCGCCTGGGAACTGATCCTTTAGGCATGAATCACCTCTCTAAAAATGATTGATTTCAATAATTAGATTCTAAAACACACCAAAAAAATCTGCAATCTTGTATCACATATTGGAATTTTCATAAAATTCCATTGTGATACTATTCTGAAATGAATAACCAGAACCTAATTAAAATTGAAGAAATTGAACATGTCGGGATTGTGTCTTTTATTCAATTGTTTAACAATAATCGGGATATTTCTAATTTGGTGTCGAAATTTCAAGATGATTTAAATGAACTGGAATTACGTAGTAATATTAGAATAATCATTTTTACTGGTTTCGAAAATATCTTTTCATATCCAAATCCCTTAGTAACCCTTGATTCTAATATAGACATTTCGAATTTAAGAATGTCTGAATCAATTGCTTCCATAAAGCTCCCATCATTGGCACTTCTAAATGGAAATATTTTTGACCATGCACTTGAGTTGGCCCTAGCTACAGATATCCGGATATCTTCAAACATCTCTCAATTCAGAATGGGACAACTATTGTCTGGCAATATCCCTTGGGATGGTGGAACACAACGATTACCAAAAATTGTTGGGAAGGGCAAAGCTCTTGAGATGACCCTAACATGTAGAGAAATAAATGCAGAAGAAGCTTTATCTACAGGACTAGTAAGTAGAATAATGCCTGACTGCAAATTGTATGATCAATCAATCAATCTTGCTAAGCAAATAGCACTTTCTTCACCAATTGCTGTGAAATTTTTAAAAGAATCAATTATGTCTGGTTTAGAATTACACATCAAAGATGGCTTAAAACTTGAAGCAGATCTGAATTTCCTACTACAAAATTCATTTGATCGTGCCGAGGGACTTAGAAGCTTCCTATCCTCAGAAACCCCTGAATTTAGGGGTGAATAATGCCCTCCTCAGATTTTCAAACAGTCCTATACACTAAAAACCAAGGCGTAGCAAAAATCACTTTGAATAGACCAAAAGTGGTTAATGCGTACAATGTACAGATGCGCGACGAACTTTTTCAAATCCTTGAATCGATCAAAGATGATGATGAGATTTTGGCTGTAATACTGTCTGGTAATGGAACAAAAGGCTTTTGCTCAGGCGCTGATTTAACTGAATTTCAAAGCAATCCATCATCAATCGTTTCTCGGGAAGCCAGATGGCAACGTGATATTTGGGGACTTTGGATGAGTATCCCTAAACCCTTTGTAGTGGCTTTACATGGATTTGTTATAGGATCCGGTTTGGAAATGAGTTACTTATGTGATTTGAGATTAGCTAGTAAAGGAACTACTTTCTCCATGCCGGAAACACGATTGGGAATGATACCTGCTGCCGGAGGTACTCAGACCATTCCCAGAGAAACGAACCTTAGCTATTCTATGGATTTCTTGATTTCAGGCGAATCGTTTTCAGAAAACGAGGCTCTAAAATTAGGTGTAATTCATCAGATCTACGAAAAATCAAATCTGTTACCTGCGGCAGAAAAATTTGCACAATTTTTCGCGTCACTGAACCCAGAAGCGATCCGATTTGTGAAATCAAATATGAGAGATAGCTTTGAAAAATCTCCCTCTGAATCTTTAGAATTAGAAAATCTGTCGGTAAGAAAGTTCTTTTTACAAAATCGCAAAGCTTAAAAAATTAATAAAAAATACAGGAATGAAACTAAATGAATACTTGTGAATTGTTGGAAATCTCAAGCTCAATAGTCCCAGATCGCACCGCTGTAATCTTTGAAAAACAAAGATTCTCTTACAATGAAATCACCCAACGTTCAAACCTTTTAGCAAATGCACTTTCGGAAATCGGAATACAAAAAGGTGATCGGATTGCCCTAATTGATGTCAATTCTCATCAACATATTGAAACATATTTTGCATCCACGCAATTAGATGCAATATTTGTACCTATTAATTACCGTTTAAAGGAATCAGAACTATTAAAAATCTTGGAAACAGCAAATCCAAAAATTCTTCTCTTCGGGTCTCGATATGCCAAATTAATTCATAGCTGCATAGACAAAGTTCAATCTATCAGGCATTACGTCTCTTTGGGGGTCACATCAGATCATTTTCTTGATTACGAGACTCTCATTGCTAATAGTAACTCAAAAACCTTTTCCCCTACACATGAACATTCGGATGTCACAATGATAATGTTTACATCTGGAACTACAGGAAATCCAAAAGGAGTAATGCTTTCCCATGATAGTTTCACTTCCTATACTCTAAATAATGTTTCTCCAGCCGATCCTGATGTAAATGAAAGGAATTTACTCACAGTTCCTATGTATCATATTGCCGGAGTACAGGCTATGATAGCGGCAATTTATGCAGGTAGAACTTTAATCATTCAAAAGCAATTTGAACCAAACGGGTGGTTAAAGCTAGTCCAGGATGAATTAGTTGATCGTGCAATGATGGTACCCACTATGCTTAAAACAATAATAGAGCATCCAAACTTTGGAAATTATGACCTTAGCAGTCTGGAAGTCATTACTTATGGCGCAGCACCAATGCCCACAAACGTCATTTTAGAGGCTATAGAAAAATTCCCGCATGTTAAATTCATCAATGCATTTGGTCAAACTGAGTCAGGTGCAACAATTACAGCTTTGATGCCAACCGATCATATCATCAATGGAACTGAATCAGAAAAAAACTTGAAAATCCGACGGCTTTCGTCCATAGGAAAACCTCTTGACGACATTGAAATTAGAATAGTTGATGAAGATGGTAATGAAGTTAATTCAGGGACAATAGGAGAAATCATAGCCCAAGGGTCACGAATTATGAAAGGATATTGGAATCAAGACAAAGAGACATCAAGCACCATAAAAAACAATTGGTTGCATACAGGAGATCTGGGATATATTGACAATGACGGTTACATTTTCTTGGTAGGTCGATCAAAAGATGTAATTAAAAGAGGAGGCGAATTGATTTCTCCCGCTGAAATTGAAGACCTGCTACTTGATCATGCATCAGTGCTTGATTGCGCGGTAATAGGAGTCCCAGATGAACAGTGGGGTGAAAAAATTCTAGCCATTATTGTCACAGATGATTCAAATACTTTGAGCGAAGAAATTATCATAGAATTTTGCCGGGATAATCTTGCTAGTTATAAAAAACCTGAGTCGGTAATATTTATAGAAAAACTCCCCAGAAATCCACTAGGCAAAATCAACAAACAATATCTAAGAGAGTCATATGGAAATCGTTAGGGTTCGATTTTCTTGAATCCTGTATAAGGCCATAAAACTTCCGGAATACTTACCGAGCCATCCTCATTCTGGAAGTTTTCCAAAATAGCAATAATAACTCGAGGTAATGCCATGCCGGAACCATTGAGGGTATGAACAAATTTTGCTTTGCCATCAGATTCGTGCCGATACCTGATAGATGCACGCCGAGCTTGAAAATCGACACAATTTGAACAAGTACTGACTTCCAGCCACTCCTGGCTTCCAGCAGCCCAAACTTCTATATCAAAACTTTTTGAAGACTGAAAACCCAAATCTCCGGTACACAATTGAATTGTTCGGAATGGCAAATTCAACAGATCACACAACTTTTTTACCTGATCTAACAGATCTTGTAGCGCATCGGATGATGCTTCAGGTTCTACAAATTTATACAATTCAACTTTTTCAAACTGATGAACTCTCTTCATTCCTCTAGTATCTCTACCTGCGGCCGCCCGTTCGCGCCTGAAAGAGGGCGTGTGAGCAACATAAGAAATCGGCAAAGAGCCGACTGGCAAAATTTCGTTCCTATGCATATTGGTTATTGCCATTTCAGCAGTCGGAACCAGCCACATATCATCTTCCAAGTCATGGTACATCGTGTCAGCAAATTTTGGGAGATTGCCATTTGCAAGAGCTGAATCATTGGTTAACAAATAAGGAACATACAATTCCTTAAAAAAATTTTCTCCGGTATGAAAATCCAAAAACCAATTGATCAATGCTCTCTGCAATCTTGCACCTTTCCCGGTTAAAACAAAAAACCTAGAACCTGCAATTTTAGCGCCTCTCTCAAAATCTATAATCCTAAGCCTTTCAGCAAGATCCCAATGTGGAAGGGGGTTAAAATCGAAATTAGGAATGACTCCTTTAGTTTCGATTACCACATTACTTTCCTCAGTTTTTCCATAGGGGACATCTTCTGCAGGGAGATTGGGAATTTGCAGAAGCATTGTTCTGATCTCTTGATCTAATGTTGTTCGCTCAGTGTCTAAGTCGCTAATTTTCTTTCCAACGGATCTCATTTGATCAATCAATTGAACTGGTTTATCTCCAGATTTTCCAATCTCTTTACTCACTTCATTTCGAGTCGCACGTAAAGATTCAACTTCAACTATCAAGCGGCGCAACCGTTGATCCTTTTCCAAAATGCTCCGAATATCTAGCTCTTCTCCTCTGGAATTTAAAGCTTGCATAACTGAGTCAGGGTCTTTGCGAATTTTTTCGATATCAATCACAGAATCACCTTTTAAGAAAACTAAATGATTTACTATACAATGCTTTCAACCATGAGTAGTACATAAACTAATGCCAAGTATAACAACGAATATAAATATAGAGTTTTTGCTCCATCAATATCCACTTTACGAAGCAATCTCCAAGCGAAAAAAATAAACCCTCCACTAAGTCCTAAACTGCCTATCAAATAAATCCATCCAAGCAACTCCGGCATAAATAAATAAGAGAATATCCAAAAAGCTGTAGTGAGAAAAAACATCACAATTGTATAGAAAAATATTGATCGTTTAGTCTTTGTCACTCCTTCTACAACAGGCAACATGGGAATATTTACTTTTTCATAATCATCTTTAATCAACAATGCAAGTGCCCAAAAATGCGGTGGCGTCCAAAAGAAAACTATGGCAAACAAAAATAGCGCGGGCCAAGTTAATTCTCCAGTCACCGCGACCCATCCAACTACAGGAGGAATTGATCCAGCAGCTCCACCGATAACAATATTTTGTGTACTAGATCGTTTTAGAAAAATCGTGTAGACAAACACATAAAATAATGTTGCAGATAACGTTAACAATGCAGCAAGGATATTTACACCAAGCACTAACCATGCAAAAGCAACTAAATTAAGGAATACTCCAAATATCCATGCATGAGAGGGTTTTATTCTCCCAGAAATAATAGGCCTCTTCTGAGTACGAATCATTTGCGCATCTATATCTCGATCTAAGTATTGATTGATGGCATTTGCTCCAGCCGACGCAAATGTCCCACCTAAAAGAACGTGAATAACAATTAAAATATTTGGGAATCCATTCTGTCCCAAAAACATTCCACCCAAAGCTGTTAAAAGGAGTAGTAAAATTATCTTTGGTTTAGACAGAGCAATATATTGCCTCAAAATCCCGTCTGACCCAAAAAGTAAATGAAATCTTTCCATAAAATTTCCCATTATATATAGTTGAGAGGTTTAAACAAAACACAAATCCAAAAGTATAAATGTTTAATTCCAGTGTAATTGAAAATCGTTTTTATTCACATCTTTTTTCAATGAATCCAATCTCAGGATATCCTCTGGAACTAGGAGGAGGAAAATCCGCATCGGAATACCACAAAACACCATTTGAAATACTTAGACCATGAGGATCAGGCCCATTCGGAGGCAAAACAATCTCTTCCATGACAACTCCTGAATTTTTGTGAAATTTCACAACTTTCTTCGCTCCCCTATCAGAACACCAAATACCTTCGCCATCCTTAGCAAGACCATGTAGAACATCTAATTTGCAGGGAATTTGGTGTAATATGTCATGATTTGATCCATCAATTAGGATTAGTGTTTTCAGTGAGGTCGCCGTAATCCATAAATTTCCTTCATCCCATTCAATCCCATGAATTCCAGAACCTTCAGGTACTGGAATAGCATCTAAAGATTCACCAGTATTTAAATCAATTTTAATTACTTTGGGAGAGTGATCATCATGATCCCTAAAAGGTCTAGCTCTAGTTTGCCCATTTGAAGCTGTCCAAAGATACCCACCGCCAATAGTGATTCCAGAACCATTTTCAGTTTTTGTATTTATTACTCTCGAAATTTTCCCTTTGTGATTAAATACAAAAACATCATCAGTGAATTGGTCCATTACAAATAGTTCATCCTTGTGCCACTGCAATCCATTAGGCATTCTCACAATTGTTTGAAAGGGAACTTTTAAGTCAATTTTCTCCATAGGGGGTTTCACCTCAACCATCTAGATCTAAATCACAAAATATCTAATAAGCAAAATTCTAAAAACTATTTTGGTTTATTTCATAATATACTTGGGTAATAATATCGCATAAAAATGGAATTTGTGCTGGTGATCTTGATGAAAAATTTGACAAATAACTCTTATGATGAAATTTCTATATTGAAACATCTGATGGAAATACCATCGACCTCCTTCTATGAGGCATCAGTTTCAAATTATATCCAAAGTTTCTTAGACTCTTTAGGATTGAAATTTCAATGTGACCAATTTGGAAATATCATTTGTAGATATACTAATGGAAACATCAAAAACACTTCTCCAATTGCCCTGATAGCACATATGGATCATCCAGGCATTGAACTTATAGAACGATTAAATGGACACCCTGATAGATTTCTAGGCACTGCCTTAGGAGGTGTTCCTTTTGCGATCTTTAATCAACAATTTCCTGTACTAATCATCAACAATCGCGGAGAGAGAATTCCAGCAATATCAAGCCCTTTAAAAGACTCCCAAACTTCTAGAAATGACGGAAAATCCGATCTACTAATTCAAACCGAAGGATCGAGTAATTTTACGCCACCCGTACAGGTAATTTTTGATGTTCCCGAATTTCATTCCACCGATGAAATTATTCTTGGGCGTGCACTAGACGATTTGGCAGGTTGTAGTGCAATTTTATCAACAATGAAGCATTTAGTATCTAATCAAAAAAATGCTAATGTTTTCGCAGTCTTTACCCGAGCAGAAGAAATAGGTTTGATTGGGGCAAGGCTCCTAGCAAAAAACAAAACAATACCTATAGATTCCGTGATCATCTCTATAGAAGCAAGCCCTATAATACCAGGAGTATCTCAAGGTGATGGACCAATTATTCGCACAGGAGATGCGTTAACCACTTTTGATTCAGCCGCTGAAATAATACTTTACGAAGCAGCGAAAAACTTACAGAAAGAAGATAAATCCTTTGTCTTTCAAAGACATCTAATGAGCGGAGGAGGATGTGAGGCAACAGCATTCGCTCAAGAAGGCTATAAAGTCACAGGTATTGCATTACCCCTAGCAAACTGGCACAACGCAACATCCGACCTAAGAGATTCAAAAGGTGATATTGGAGCTGAGCAAATCTCAAAATTTGACTACCTAAATGCAATTAAACTAATCAAACGGGCTTCGACAATTCAAAATCATGAGAAAATAGAAATCAATTCAAAACTCCCAGATGTATCCCCTCAAATAATTAAACGATTGGCAAATCAGTAGATACAAACTCTAGAATTTAGATATCCAATTCTAATATAATTGATTTACTTAAATAGTCTTACATTTCCCAAATACAGAAACTTTCCCTCATTTTACTGAGAATAGGAATTCATCTATGTTCAAACCTGTAACTCCAAAGATAGATTTCTTAAATATGGAACAAGAAATCTTTGAATGGTGGAATCAAAACCAAATAATGCAAAAGTACCTTAATAGGAATACAGGAGCAGCTAAAACTTTTTCATTCATTGATGGTCCTATCACTGCTAATAACCCAATGGGTGCACATCATGCTTGGGGACGTAGTTACAAAGATTTGTTCCAAAGATTCAAAGCTATGCAGGGCTTCGATCAACGGTTTCAAAATGGATTTGATGGCCAAGGATTATGGATAGAAGTTGAAGTAGAAAAAGAACTTGGATTAGGTTCTAAAAGAGAAATCGAAGCATTTGGGATAGACAAATTTGTAAATCTTTGTAAGGAACGAGTCCGAAAGTTCTCAGAAATTATTACCAATCAATCAATTCGATTGGGATATTGGATGCATTGGGATAATTCATATCACACAATGTCTGATGAAAATAATTATACCATTTGGAGATTTCTTAAAGAATGTCACAAGCGTGGTTGGATTTACGAAGGTAATGATGTGATGCCTTGGTGTCCAAGGTGCGGCACTGGATTGTCACAACATGAGATCGTCACTGAAGGTTATAAAGAGATTCAACACCCGGGGCTATATATTAAATTCCCACTTATCGGACAAACTTCGGAATTTCTTCTAGTGTGGACAACAACTCCCTGGACCCTTCCTTCAAATGTTGCTGCAGCAGTAAATCCGAATAAAATCTACGCAAAGGTCTCCCAAAACGATCAAATATTTTATGTGGCCAAGGACCTGATCGAATCAACAGTTGCTAAAGAAGGAAAATTCGAAATCCTTGATGAAATCTTTGGGAAATCATTAGTTGGGAAATCATATCGGGCACCGTTTGAAGAATTAAATGTTCAAAATGGAATTAAACATCAAATCATCGAATGGGATGAAGTGAGTGAAACAGAAGGAACTGGTATTGTTCATATCGCTCCAGGAGCTGGTAAAGATGACCTTGCGCTAGCAAGAAAACTTGGACTCCCAATAATCCCATCTATAGACGAATCAGGAAATTTTCTTGAAGGATTTGGTGATTTCACCGCTCAAAATGTCTACGATGTAAATAGGTCAATTTACCAAAGTTTAAGAGAAAAAAATATCTTTTACCGATTGGATAGTTATTTACATCGATATCCTGTTTGTTGGCGCTGTGACTCAGAACTAGTGTTTCGAATTGTGGACGAATGGTTCATCTCAATGGATGAGCTAAGACATATGATTGCTAAAATTACCAAAAAGATCAACTGGGTTCCATCTTTTGGAATGGACCGCGAGCTTGATTGGCTACGTAACATGGATGATTGGATGATTTCGAAAAAAAGGTATTATGGCTTGGCTTTGCCAATATATAAATGTTCATGCGGTCATACTGAAATCATTGGAAGTAAAGATGAACTACATGAAAAAGCGATAATCGGATGGGACACCTTCTCCAAACATAGCCCTCACAGGCCTTGGATCGATAATGTCAAAATTGAATGTAAAGAATGTGGCAACCCAATCTCCCGAATTAAGGACGTAGGGAATGCGTGGTTGGACGCGGGAATTGTCCCTTTTTCCACACTAAATTACACTGACAATCCTGATTATTGGAGAAAATGGTTTCCCGCGGATTGGATTTCAGAAAGCTTCCCTGGTCAATTTCGAAATTGGTTTTATTCATTGTTAACCATGAGTACAGTTCTCGAAAATACCGAGCCCTTTAAATCCGTATTTAGTTACGCTCTGATGCGGGATGAAAAGGGTGAAGAAATGCATAAAAGTAAAGGTAATGCAATTTGGTTCGAAGATGCGGCTGACAAGATGGGTGTTGATTGTATGCGATGGTTATATATGAAACACAATCCAGCTGCAAATTTAAACTTTGGATATCACAATGCTGATGAGGTTCGTCGACAATTTATAATCCCACTTTGGAATGTTTATTCGTTTTTTATCACTTACGCTAACATTGATGCATACGACCCTACCCAATCAGCACCTGAAGTTGGCAACCGCCCTCAGCTTGACCAATGGATACTCTCTGAATTACATAGTCTGATAGACCACGTAACGAATTCACTAGAAAAATTTGAACCCGATGTCGCAGCTCGGGCGACTGAGTCATTTGTAGAAATCCTTTCAAATTGGTATGTAAGGAGAGGGAGAAGACGTTTTTGGAAAGCCGGAAGAGTTGAAGGCAACATTATAGACCAAGATAAACTTTCAGCCTATTCCACATTATATGAATGCCTATTTACCATATCCAAACTTTTGGCTCCATTTATGCCATTTCTTAGCGAATGTATGTACCAAAACCTTTCTGCCCCGTTAAGGACATCCCCAAAAAGCGTCCACCTAGATGATTATCCAATTCCTAACACAACTTTGATTGATGAGAGATTATCTAAAGCTATCAGGCTAGCAATGAAATTATCATCATTAGGAAGAGCAGCTAGAAACAATGCAAATATTAAGGTCAGGCAACCTCTAGATGCAGTTCAAATTAAACTTCGGGAGTCGGTCGAATCGGAATTATTGCCAGAAATAAGTGAACAATTAAAAGATGAATTAAACGTTAAAAATATCCGAATCATTGAAAACCCTACTGAAGTAATGAATATTTCAGTAAAGCCAAACATGGCTTTACTAGGCCCTAGACTAGGACAAGAAGTAAGAAATTTATTGGAAGAATTAAACAATACGAACCCATTAGAAATATATGCAAAAATTCAAAATCAAGAAAAAATTCAAATCGCAGGACATGAAATCACACCTGATGAACTAGAAATCCTGGGGGAAGGAAAGGATGGATTTTCTGCAGCAGAAGAAAACAATTACGTCGTCGCAATTACGACAAAATTGTCTAGTACGCTCGTAAAGGAAGGAATCGCTCGCGAAGTCGTTCATAGAATCCAGACAATGCGCAAAAATGCTGGATTAGAAATCACCGATAATATTGAAACATTTTTTTACGGAGATAATCAGATCATCGCAGCAATTTCCTGTAACAAAAATTATTTGTTACAGGAAACATTATCTAACAAGCTAATTAATAAAATCCCTCCAAAAAATGCTTTCATAGAAGAACAAATTTTTGATGGATTAAAAGTAACTCTAGGAATTCTCAGAATTTAGTATCGCACTTTTTAGAAGCTGTTTTTTGAACTATTTACAAAAGCTATCCGCAGGAATATAATCACATTCCATTATCCAACTACTATTTCATTTAGCGATTTAGACCACGTCAACTTGGATAATTTAGGAATTTTAGTGATGGCCACAAATGAAACATATCTTACTCAAGAAGGCCTAATTCAGCTTCAAGACGAACTCAAGTCTCTTAAAACCTACCGCAGGCCAGAATTAGCCGCTGGAATACGGAAAGCCCTAGAGAATGGTGGGGACGCAGACAATGCTGAATATGACGAAATCAAAAATCAACAAGGCATCGCTGAAGGACGAATAATATATTTAGAAGACTTGCTAGCCAAGGCAACTGTAGCTCCTAAGAACAATGGTGGAAAATCAGGCATTATTAGTTTTGGTTCTTCGATAACAGTACAGAACGAAACAGGGGAAAAACTGAAGTATACGATTGTCGGAAGTGCTGAGTCCGCTCCATTAGAGAATAAAATTTCTATAGAATCCCCTGTAGGCAGTTCACTAATTGGTCATAAAGTAGGCGACAAAATCACTATCAAAACGCCGTCAGGTAAGTCACAATTAAAAATTATTAAGATTCATTAAACTTGTAACGCTCAATGAAAAAACATTCGAGCAATATGTGAAAGATTTTCTTGGTACAAGAACGCATTCAAAAACTTCAAAACCTACGTGATCAAGGGATTGACCCTTATCCTGCAAAATATCAACGTACTCATTCTACAAAAGATGCAAAAGCTCTTTTAGAGACAATAGAGCTTAATGGTGAAGACCCGAAGACCTCGTCTGCGGAAAATGTAATCTCGATTGCAGGGAGAATTTTGGCAATGAGATCAATGGGACGAGCCACATTTATAGACATCCAGGACGGTGATGGGAAAATCCAAACAATGTTCCGATCAAACGCCCTTGGAAGTCTTTACGATATGCTTCGCGATTTAGATATAGGAGACTGGATCGGTATTGAAGGATCACCAATTCGAACTAGAACAGGGGAAGCTACAGTACTTGCAAATTCATTTACTGTTGTCTGCAAATCCCTAAGGAGTTTACCTGAAAAATGGCATGGACTAACCAATGTCGAAAGTCGGTACAGACAAAGATATTTGGATTTAATCTCTAATGAAGATTCTAAAATTAATGCTATCACTCGTAGTAAAATCATCGATCAAATTCGCCGATTTATGATAGATCAACGCAACTATATTGAAGTAGAAACACCCATACTTGTCCCAACTGCTGCAGGTGCTTCAGCAAGGCCGTTTGCGACATACCATAACTCTTTGGATAGGGATCTTTTTCTTAGAATCGCAACCGAGCTCCATCTGAAACGTTTGGTAGTTGGAGGTTTGGAAAAAGTTTTTGAAATTGGAAAAATTTTCCGTAACGAAGGAATAGACTTGAACCATAATCCAGAATTTACTTCTATGGAATCCTACGAAGCATTTACAGATTACAATGACATGATGAACTTAGTTGAGGACATTTTTGAAAGTGTTTCATTAAGCGTCAAAGGTACATCAAAAATCCTTTTTCGCGAAACCGAATTTGACCTTTCAGAACCATGGCCTAAACTAAATCTTCGTGATGAAATAATCAGAACCTCTGGGATAGATTTCTTGGAATTCCCATCAGCCGACTCTCTAAGGCATGAAGTTCTGAATCTTGGAATTCAAGTGAGCGAAAGACTTAACAGCTGGGGTTCAATTCTAGACAAATTGATTTCAGCAGTTGTTGAACCAAATCTTCTAAGACCGACTTTTCTAGTTGATTATCCAATTGAAATGTCCCCCTTAGCCAAAAAGCATCCTGATAATCCGAAGATAGTCGAAAGGTTTGAAGGATTTATTGGGGGAATGGAAGTATGCAACGCATTCTCTGAGCTCAATGATCCATTAGACCAACGCGAACGGTTTGAACAACAAGAACTACTTCATAAGGAATACAATGATGAAGAAACGGATCGCCTAGATGAAGATTTTCTAATTGCCATGGAACACGGCATGCCCCCTACTGGAGGGCTAGGATTAGGTATCGACAGATTGGTAATGGTTCTAACCGGAAATACATCAATTAGAGAAATAGTGTTGTTTCCGCAGCTTCGCAGCTAGTCTATCCGGCATTCAAAATAACCCAAATCTGTCTGATAAAATCGATTGAATTAATTGCTAATTGCCTGCATTATCTTGAAGAGAATCGAGCCCTGTACGAACTTGTGAAATCCAACTAGACATGCTTTCTTCAAGGCTATGTAATACTTCAAGTGCATATCTATCAGCACCCGATCTCCTAGCCTCACTATCAGACTCAGCTTGTTCAACCAACCTAAAAGCTTTCCTCTGTGCGTCTTGAACAATTAATTGCGCATCTTCGGCAGCTTTCTCTCGAACTTCTTCTGCTCTATCCTCTGAATCTTTGATTATTGCGGAGTCACCAAACTTTTCGTCACGATCCAGTTGTGCCGATGCAGACATTTCACGTGATTCCTGATCCGCAGCTTCTCGAATTCTTTCAGCCTCTAATTGAGCCAGGCTTAGAATACTATCTTTCTGTTTCAAAACTTCAATAGCCTCAAGATTATCAGAAGTAATAGATTGAGAAAGCCTTGAAGCTACAGCCTCTAATCGATCAACATCAACCAAGACTTTACTACCAAATCCAGGCATCTTCGAGCTATTCTGAGCTATATCCAAAATTTCATTTACAATATCTCCACTATTCATTGTTGCCTCCATCTAATTAATTTAGCCTTAGTCTTCTGAATATTTATTTTGTTAATTTAGCTTTGAGAGCATTTGAGACATTCTTCGGAATCAAATTATCAACATTCCCACCTAATCTTGCCACTTCTTTGATCCTACTTGCATAGACAAATTGATATTCCAAAGCGCTCATCATACAAACCACATCTATTTCAGGAACAAGATTCCTCCACATATGCGTCATTTCAAATTCATATTCAAAATCATAACCCGCACGTAGACCTCTAACTATAAAATCCGCATTAACTTCTAGCGCAAACGAAGGAGCCAAGCCTTCAAAAGAAACAACTTCTACATTTGGTAAGGAATCAATTGACTCCTTAAACATGTTAACTCTTTCAGCAGTTGAAAACATTAATTCCTTCGGCGGAACGTCATATACACCAACAATCAATTTGTCAAAAAGCATCGAAGCTCTTTTGGCGATATCTACGTGTCCATTATGAACCGGATCAAAACTGCCTGGATAAATTGCATTAACCATTAGACAAATACATCGAAATTATCGAGTCTCCATATTTCCTTTGCGTTTCCATAATTAGTTTTGAACTACCAAATTTGTTGTTTTCATATTTAGATGTCTCAAAAATTGCCACTGAACCACGTTTCATTATCTGGAATTTTTCAATTTTTGCCAATAATTTATCCCAATTTTCGTAACCATATGGTGGATCGGCAAATAATAAATCATAACTCCCGTCTAGATTATCAATTTTGTCTATGGCATTACCATATGTCACTTTAGCTTTTTGATCGATTTTAAAGTCTTTTAAGATCGTTCGAATTTCTTTACATCTCCTAGAATCTAATTCAATAAAATCAACATACTCAGCTCCGCGACTAATTGCTTCAATACCCATAGCACCTGTCCCTGAAAAAAGATCAAGAACTCGAGCGCCCTCCAATCTATTAGACCCTAGTATCGTAAAAATCGCACCTCTCACCATTGCAGTAGTTGGTCTTAAAGCTTTAGAAGCCCGAAAATGAATCATCCTGCCCTTTAATTGACCTCCTGTGATCCTTACACTCATAAACCAAAAACTCCACTAATTGCAGTATAGCAATAGCGAATTATCTGAGAAAGACAAAATAGGCACAGTTTTTGCAAAAATTAGAATTTCGCTGTGCCTATTTAAATAACTTGAGAAACTTCTTCTAAGTAGATTTAGATAAAGATGGAAAAACTCCAAAACCTAGAGCGTCTGCTTCAGAAATTAACTGTTTCTTTTGGTCAGCCGCCAAAGGTAATCCAGGTAGTCTGGGGGACCCGCAATCAACATTTAATCTATGACTAAGTAATGCTTTAATGTTAGCATGCATCCCTGCCCCTCCTCGAATAACTGCTGCAATTTTTGTAGCTAATGCTTGAGAGCTCTTTGCAGTCTCCCAATCACCATCATTGTACGCATTCCACACATCAATCCAGGGTTCAGGGGCAGCATTTGGAGGTCCATCTATCATGCCGCAGGCACCAATGGTAAGTGCAGGCAACATCAATTGACAATTTCCTACAAAACAATCCAAACCCATATCTGCAAAAGTTCTAATATTTGCAAAAGTTAATGCTGAATGTTTCAAACCTTTCAGCTGAGGAACACGGTCCTGAATTTTCAGCATTAATTCGGGCGTAATTTCAGTACCTGTTGCTTGAGGTAAATTGTATACAAATAGGGGAAGATCCGATGCTTCACCAACAGCTTTATAGTGTTGAACCACCGCTTCATCAGTCGGTCTATAGAAAAACGGCGGCACGCAGCAAATTGCCTCGGCTCCAACTTTCGCAGCATGTTCGGCCATTTTGGCTGCTCTCCTAGTAGTAGAAGCACCAACATGCATAATAGTGTTCGCACGCCCACCAGCCTGATCCACAACTATTTCAGCTATTCTCATATTTTCTTCGTCATCCAACAATACGCTTTCGCCAGTTCCTCCCGCGACCCACCACCCATGAACACCAGACTCGATATTTGATTCAATGATAGCTCGTAAAGCATCTTCAGCTAACTCTCCCTTTTCATCCATGGGAGTGGCAAGAGCTGGATACAAACCTTTAAACTTAGTCAACTTAGCCTCCTAAAACAGTTCATCCGAAAAATATTCGTAATTGTAACATAATGACTTTAAGATCTTTCTACTCATTTGGGTCCGAAATTTGCAGCGAATCATCAGTTTCTTCCTGCCACTTACGTAACCTAGAATACATTTCCTCTACCCTGGAACTTTCAGACGGATCATTAGATAAGTTGGTCTGCTCATATGGATCATTATTTAAATCGTATAACTCTATAGGGTCTGACCCCAAGGTTAACTTCCAATTGTCATGACTTATTAATGTCCTGTGTTCTACTTCCCAAATCGGTGTCTCATCCGTTTCAACAAGGTATGGATGTCCAGGAGTGACCTCATCACGCCCAGTCCAATCAATCACTACATCGTTCTTACTTAAATCCTCACTACCCTCTAACACTGGAACCCTAGTAACTCCCTGTAAATGATCCGGTAGCTCTACTCCCATTAAATCCAATAACGTTGGCACAGTGTCTATATGCCCATAATGACCTGGAATCATCTTGTGATCCTTAGATATCCACGGAACCCTAATTAACATCGGTACACGTATCGACTGCTGATAAAATACCGCCTTCTGTATTATATTGTGCTCACCTAACTGATCTCCATGCTCACTGCTATATACAACTATAGTGTTATCTGCCACTCCTGAATCTTCCAATGCTTTAAGTATCTTCCCCACTGCCCTATCCACTAAGGTAACATTACCCCAATATCCAGCAATCGTCTCACGCCAAAAATCCTCATTTAATCCATCTTCAGTGTCTGGATTTGGACCAAAACCACTAAGCTTATCCACAGTCTCTTCCTTGCGAGCGATTGCAAGTGAACCTGCATCAGATGGTGGATCCTTCATAAATGTTGGTGGAACAGGTATTGAATCCCGTTCATAAAGATTATTAAATGAACTATTATATGGTGAGTGAGGTTCAAATATATTCACATATAATGCCCATGGCCTATCCTTATTTTCATGAATAAACTTGGAAGCACTATCTCCCAAAAAATTGGCCTTCGTATACTCTTCTGGTAAAGACGCCGCCATGTCTCTAGGAAATACTTTAGCACCTTCTGACTTCCTGAAAGGGCTAAATCCCTTCTCAATTAGAAAGTTATGATAATCACTCATAACCTCTAAATATTCAGGTTTGCTGTAAAAAACCCTATACAAATCCTCAATACTTACCCACTCATCAAAACCATGCTGGCAAATGACTTCATCTCCAAGATGCCATTTCCCATGATATGCCTTCTTATAATCAGAAGGTAACATCTCTGCTAAGGTCTTAACATCTTCAGGTAACGGGATATTATTCTTCTTTGTTCCATTTGTATGAGGCCAGGTACCTGTCATTATCGTGGATCTAGATGGAGTACAAATCGGTGTGCTGACGTATGCATTCTCAAATACGAAACTACTGTCAGCCAAATTGTTTAAATTAGGTGTCTCTATAAGATCATTCCCATAACAAGACATCGTGTCGGCCCGCTGCTGATCAGTAAATATGAATAGTAAATTAGGCTTATTTGACATAATCTTATATCCCCCTCACATAGTATTTAGTAGTCTACCATCAAAAATATGCGCAGTGTGGGTGATTTGGAATAAATGATTTGATTGGAATTGAACAGATTTTTTTAATTGACAATATCGCATTTATAGGTGTATTATGGGCCAAAGATGATTAAATATTTGTTATTAGATTTATAAAAATCTTCCTGCATGTTGAAAATCAATTTCCCAGTCAGGCTTTGACTGGGTTTTGTAATTTTAGACAGTCAATATAGGAGACATTATGGCTACGCAAGAAACTTTAGACGTAAACATCCAACAAGTAGATTCTTTAATATCACCATCTGGCTTACGAGATGAAATACCCAACTCATCAATTGCGACAAAAACTGTTTTGGAAGGTCGAAAAGCGATACAAAATACTCTCACTTCTCAAGACGGCAGATTATTGGTAATTGCAGGGCCATGTTCAATTCACAACACTGATGAGGCTTTGGACTACTCTAAAAAATTAATTCAATTATCAGATAAGGTTAAGGAAAAAATTCTAGTTGTGATGAGAGTTTATTTTGAGAAACCTCGAACAACAGTCGGTTGGAAGGGGATGTTATATGACCCAAATCTAAACGATACTTTTGACATAAACCTTGGCCTTAAAAAAGCAAGAGAATTGCTACTCAAAATTAACGAGTCAGGAATGCCTACCGCGACAGAATTTCTTGACCCTATTGTCCCACAATACATTGCAGGCTTAGTTTCTTGGGCTGCGATTGGAGCTAGAACCACAGAAAGCCAAACCCACAGACAGATGGCTAGTGGGTTAAGCATGCCTGTAGGTTTCAAAAATGGGACTGATGGAAGAGCACAAACTGCAGTTGATGCTTTGATTGCTGCCAGGGCTCCTCAGTCTTTCCTAGGAATCGACCATAATGGCAAAAGCAGCGTGATTCACACCAAGGGCAATCCATATGGCCATTTGGTTCTGAGGGGAGGCAATCAAGGTCCAAATTTCAGATCTGAGTCGGTATCAGAAGCTCAATCGTTATGTTCGGCTGCAGATGTTAGACCTCAATTGATGGTGGATTGCAGCCACGGTAACTCAAACAAAGACCATAGACTTCAGGCACCTGCGTTTAAAGATGTTGTGCAGCAAAAGGTGGATGGCAACAACAATATTATAGGAATAATGATTGAAAGCAACATGCATGCCGGGGCTCAAAAACTAAATGGGAATGCATCGTCATTAGAATATGGAGTCAGCGTTACAGATGCTTGTATAGGCTGGGACGAAACCGAGGAACTCCTAACCTGGGCCTACAAAACACTTTCCTAATTTCCTGTTTATAATATTTGCCTTGATTTTGTTGTTGATTTCACTCGAATGTGATAAATTCATCGAACAATATTAACGGAGGATATGATGTCACAGTCTACGAGATCCAAGCCTAATTCGGTAGTCTTTATTCAGTTAACTGGTGGCAATGATGCTCTTAACACTGTCATTCCCTATACTGACCAGCATTATTTTGATCATCGCCCGTCAGTTGCTATGGATCCCAATAAAGTACTGAAACTTGATCAAAATTTGGCTTTAAATCCAAACATGGTAGGTATCAAATCACTGTGGGATCAGGGGAAGGTTGCAATAATTAATGGAATCGGATACCCAAATCCGATTCGTTCACATTTTCGATCTATGGATATTTGGCACACTGCCGAACCAGAAACAGTGCTCAATGAAGGCTGGTTGGGAAAAGCATCAAGAGCGATAGATCCAAAAGGTGAAAATGCACTTACCAGTATAAATTTTGGTAGAGGTCTACCTAGGGCTTTATCTGCTCAGGGAGTACCCGTTGCTTCAGTCGGAGATTTATCCACCTACGGATTATTCCCAAATATAAATGACGAACATGACAGATCATCTGCATTAAATCTATTCTCTCAAATGTACGGTGGTTCAGGTGCTGATATGGTTCGTGAATTCATTCGCCAAACTGGTGTCGGTGCATATCAAGGAGCAGACATTCTAAAAACTGCCCCAGAAAATTATCAATCCAATATTGAATATGCCGATAGTCTAATGGCAAATAGTTTGAAAGATGCCGCACAAGTAATGTTTTCAGACTTAGGGACCAGAATTTTCTATACCCAGCGAGGTAGCTTTGACACTCATTCAGGTGAAGTTATTACTCATGCCAATCTTATCCGAGAAGTTTCCGATGCAGTTTATGATTTCCAATCAGATCTAGATGAACATGATTACGGCTCAACTAATCTGACAGTTATTTTCACCGAATTTGGTCGTAGGATTAAAGATAATGGATCTGGTACTGACCATGGTTCTGGTGGTGTAGCTTTTGTTATTGGTGACTCTGTTAATGGTGGACTATACGGTGAATTCCCTTCACTTGCTCCAAAAGACCAAGTAGAAGGTGATATGAAATTCAACAATGATTTCCGAAGCACTTATACAACCATTTTGGATGATTGGCTAGATTTAGATGCTCCAGAAATAGTTAACGGAAATTTCGAAAAAATGGAGTTCTTGAGGAGTTAATTTTGTCTGATCAAAGACGCCTTATCGCCCATTTATTACGCAGATCTGGTTTTGGGGCTACACAAGATGAAATTGATATTGCATATCAAAACGGATATGACGCGACTCTACGATCGATATTAAACCCAGGTGAATCTTGTCACATCCCTGATGACGTAATCCAAAGATATCATTCTGATATGCATGAGTTACGCTACGGCGATTCCTCTGCGGCTTACTGGCTTTACAGAATGATTTCAACTCAAACTCCGATCCTAGAAAAAATTGCGCTTTTTTGGCACGGAATTTTCGCTACTGGTTATTCCAAGTTGAACAATGCTAGATCAGTACTTAACCAAATAGATATGTTCAGAAATTTTGGACTTGGTAAATTTGACAATCTCCTATTGGAACTTTCTAAAGATCCTGCCATGATTATCTGGTTAGACAATCATGACAATCATAATGGTTCAATAAATGAAAATTTTGGCAGGGAGCTTCTAGAATTATTCTCAATGGGTATTGGTAATTACAGCGAAGATGACATCAAAGAAGCTAGCCGCGCTTTCACTGGTTGGACTTTGGGAAATATTGAATACATGGCAATGAGGGCGTCAAAGGACTCGATTTGGCCTTACGGAAGAATTGCTTGGCATTTCAACTATGACAAATCCGATCATGATGACGGTATCAAAACATTCCTAGATAACACTGGAAATTTCAATGGTGAAGATATTATCACTATAATTTGTGATCAGGAATCAACTGCAAGGTTTATAGCTAGACATTTATACGATTTTTTCGTCGCTGATGAAGAACCCGTACCTCAGTGGAATTACACTGAACCCAAAAATCCTAAAGCTATTGACGAACTAGTGAAAATATATTTTGATTCGGACCACAGTATTTCCGCAATGTTGGAAGCAATTTTCCTGTCAGACTACTTCAAACAATCTGAATTTGCACGGGTTAAATGTCCAGCCGAAATTGTTGCGGGCACTTTACGCATCAGCGGAAGTATTCAATCACCGTCTGACAAAATTTTCTCCAGTGGGAACATTACTGGATATATGGGACAGATGTTGCTTAATCCCCCATCAGTTGAAGGTTGGCACGAAGGTACGGAGTGGATCAACAGTGGCGCACTTGTGGAGAGAGTTAATTTTGCATCTTCAGAAATTGGTGACATATCAAACCCTGGAATCAATTCTCTCGTTTCACGAATCATTGAATCAATTCAGGTTGCTAAATCTGGTGTCTCATCGGATGAACTAATTGATGTTTGCGCTGAATTATTGGGTGCAGCGGAGCTGAGCGATTCAATAAAAGGAACTTTAGTTAACCTTTTAGATTCAGAAGGAACCGTCACTCCAGAGAATCAAACGGAACTTCAAAATCGAATTGTATATCTTTTGTCTTTCATTTCATCAGCTCCAGAGTTCCAGTTAACCTAATTCCGAGTATCAACCAGCAAGAAACAGAATGATGAATCCAATCAATCAAACAACAAATTATGTTAATTATTACAAAACGATCGGAGTCACCTCTAATCAACCAGTTGGAAGAGGGTTTTCAGCTCCGGTGGATGTATCAATCAATAATCGAACCGATCGAATCTATGTGCTCAATCGTGGCAAACCCGCACTCAACCGAGTTGGGGTTTGCAATATAGACGAAGAGTATCTGTTTGAATTTTCTAAAAATGGTACTGCTCCTGGTCAATTTCTCAGAGGTACTGGAATTGCAATCGACAGTCAAAATAATGTTTTTCTAACCGACGAAGAACTAAATAAGATCATAATCTGGTCAGAAGAAGGGAACTTTATTACACAATGGGGATCATCGGGATCTGCTCCTGGTCAATTAAATGGACCTGCAGGTATTGCAATAGATAAATCCGATAACATTTTCATCTCCGATCAAAATAACCACAGAATACAGAAATTCACAACTGATGGAGAATTTTTGGCAGCATTTGGAACTTTTGGTGATGGTGATGGTGAACTAAATATGCCTTGGGGGATACATATTTCTCCTGATAATCATATCTGGATTGCTGATTGGAGGAACGATCGTATCCAAAAATTCACTCTTAGCGGAGAATTTGTTTTGACATTCGGAGAATCCGGATCACAGGCAAACCAATTCTCTCGCCCTTCAGGTGTGGCAGTTGACAATCAAAACAATGTATTTGTTTCCGATTGGGGTAATGAAAGAGTTCAAATTCTTTCTGGTAATGGCTCTTACATCCAAACACTTCGAGGCGAAGCAACTTTATCCAAATGGGCCAATGAATTCCTAGAAGCAAATCTTGATGAAAAAAGCACTCGGGCCATTTCTAATCTAAAACCTGATTTGCCATCACACTTAAATTCTCCTTACTTAATTTCTTCACAAACTGAGGAATATTTTTGGAGTCCTACATCAGTAAATCTGGATTCAGAAGGCAAATTATATGTCACTGAGTCTTCCCGACATCGCATACAAATCTATAAACCTAATAATGTTCAGTAAATTTTAAACTACAATTCTTGGATCTTCATGAATATCATTGACGTTTTCAAGAGCAGATGCTACACTTAGTCTCCGTGCTATAGGGCTTAACGCCAAAAATAAACTAATTAATCAATTCTTTATGAACAAATATAAATCAAATTATTTACCGCAACTCAAAAAACAAGGTCTTTATGACCCAAGATTTGAACACGATGCATGCGGTGTTGGAATGGTCGCCAACATCAAGGGAGTTGCATCACACTCCATCATTAAACTTGGATTGGAAAACCTTTGTAGCTTAGAACACAGAGGTGCTATAGGCGCAGATCCAGAAACTGGAGACGGAGCGGGATTGCTGATTCAGATGCCACACGAATTTTTCCTGGACCAAATCAGAGGGTTGAATTTCAATCTCCCCAAAAAAGGATCTTATGCGGTAGGAATGATATTTCTTCCGCGCGATAATGATTCAAGAACTAAAATACAAACAACAATTGAGAACTTAGTTGCCGAGAACGGTTTAGTTACATTAGGCTGGCGGGATGTTCCTATAAACCCTGATTCTATTGGTGTTTTGTCACGTTCAGTTATGCCGATTATTAGACAAGTTTTTATAGCTATTGACGAATCGAAATCGCAAAATATCAATTTTGAATTGAAACTTTACGTTACTCGTAGACAAATAGAAAAATCCATTGAATCCTCAAACTTCATAGGAAAAGAAGACTTCTACGTTTGCACCTTATCATCTAATAAAATTGTGTATAAGGGACTGATCACTTCATCGCAACTTGAGGATTTTTATCTTGACTTAAAAAATGATTTGATGACTTCTTCATTTGCAATGGTTCACTCCAGATTCAGCACTAATACGTTAGGAACATGGAAACTTGCGCATCCCTACAGACACGTAATCCATAATGGTGAAATTAATACTTTGCGTGGCAATATCAACTGGATGAATGCTCGCCAATCATCATTCGAAAGTAAAGACTTAGGCGAGGAAATTAAACAACTCCTGCCTATTATCCCGAATGAAATTCAAAGTGACACTGCTTCCTTCGACAACGCGCTTGAACTTCTCTTGGCAACTGGACGATCTTTACCTCATTCCTTAATGATGATGATACCCGAAGCATGGGGCGAACATTTACCTATGGATAAAGATAAAAAAAGTTTCTACGAATACCATTCGTCTTTGATGGAGCCTTGGGACGGTCCTGCTTTAATGATTGGCACAGATGGCAACCAGGTTTGCGGTGTACTAGATCGAAATGGATTAAGGCCATGTAGATATTTGATAACGACTGATGACCTCCTTGTAATGTCATCAGAGGCCGGAGTTATAGATGTTCCACCTGAAAAAGTATTAATCAAGGAAAGAATTCGACCTGGAAAAATGTTCTTGTTAGACACTTCAAAAGGAAGATTAATTGATGACGATGAATTGAAATCCTCTTTATCAACCCAGCAGCCATACGCAAAATGGCTTGATAAGAATAGAATTTCAATCACTGATCTCCCAAAACCATCTAATTACAAAACTCAGGAACTGAATGAATTGCTGCCTCTTCAACAAGTTTTTGGATATACTCAAGAAGATGTGCGTATCACCCTAGAACCTATGGCACGTACCGCATATGAACCCACTGGCTCAATGGGTAACGACACCCCACTGGCCGTCCTCTCAAATGAGAATACTTTGTTATTTAATTACTTCAAACAACTTTTTGCACAAGTGAGTAATCCTCCATTAGATGCAATCAGAGAAGAGTTAATCACCTCATTATCAGCAACTATTGGAGCTGAACAAAATTTGTTCGATGAGACTGAAGATCATTGTAAACAACTTCGATTACCTATTCCTATAATTTCTAACCAACAGTTAGCACAAATATCCGAACTCAACACTGATTCACTTAACAGCCAAAAAATCAGCACTCTTTTTGAACCAAGTATTGGGTCTCTTCAATCTACATTGGAAAAAATTTTTGAGGAAACATCTATAGCTGTTAATCAGGGGAAAACTATTATAATTTTGTCTGATAGAGGTGTTGATACAAATCATGTTCCCATCCCCAGTCTTTTGGCTGTTTCTGGTGTACATCATCATTTAATAAGGCAGGGTATACGTAATAAAGTTGGAATAGTCTTGGAATCTGGTGAGCCACGGGAAGTGTCACATTTCGCTGCCTTAATTAGTTATGGTGCTGGAGCGATTAACCCCTATTTGGCATTGGATACTATTGCAAAACTAGTTAAAGATAATTCCTCTGATGCTAACGCATTAACTTATGAAATAGCCGAAACGAACTATTTCCAAGCATCCCGAAAAGGCATTTTGAAAGTCATGTCTAAAATGGGGATTTCTACAATCCAAAGTTATCGTGGTGCTCAAATATATGAAGCTTTGGGACTAGATCAATCATTCGTAGACAAATATTTTACTTGGACTCCCTCACGCATAGGTGGGATTACAATCGAAACAGTCGAAGCTGATATGCTCTCACGCCACGAAATGGCATTTAGTGACCAAAAGATTACAAACAGTTTGGGTCTAATGGCAGGCGGTTTATACCAATGGCGAAGAGATGGTGAATACCATATGTGGAATCCGGACACAATCGCTAATCTGCAACATGCAACAAAATCGAACGATTGGAGTTCTTACGAAAAATTTGCTTCTTCATCCAACTCTTTGAATCGCCAGTTATCAACTATTCGTGGACTTTTAGAATTCAAATTTCTCCAAGAACCAATTCCTTTAGATGAAGTTGAGCCCGCGTCTGATATCGTTAAACGGTTCGCTACTGGAGCTGTTTCCTTGGGTTCTATTAGTCGAGAAGCTCATGAAACTATGGGAATCGCAATGAATAGAATTCATGCTCGTTCAAATACTGGTGAAGGCGGAGAGGATTGGAATAGATACAATCTAGATTCCAATGGTGATTCTAGAAACAGTGCAATTAAGCAAGTTGCTTCAGGACGTTTTGGAGTCACTACAAACTATTTAGCAAATGCTCAAGATCTACAAATTAAAATGGCTCAGGGTTCAAAACCTGGTGAGGGTGGACAACTACCTGGTCATAAAGTTGATGAATATATTGGGTGGGTAAGAAACTCTACTCCGGGGGTAGAATTGATCTCCCCTCCACCACACCACGATATCTATTCAATTGAAGATTTAGCACAACTCATTCATGACCTCAAAAACTCCAATCCGGCTGCTAGGATTCATGTCAAACTAGTATCTGAAGCAGGTGTTGGAACTATAGCTGCAGGAGTATCTAAGGGACATGGTGACGTAGTACTCATTAGTGGAGATAGCGGCGGAACAGGAGCCTCTCCTGAATCATCCATCAAAAATGCGGGACTCCCATGGGAATTAGGCCTTGCTGAAACCCAACAAGTGTTGGTATTAAATGATCTGCGAAGCAGAATAGTTGTTCAAACTGATGGACAACTTAAGACTGGACGTGATGTAGCTGTAGCTTGCCTATTAGGAGCAGAAGAATTTGGCTTTGCCACGGCACCATTAATAACAATGGGATGCATTATGTTGAGAAAATGCCATCTGAACACCTGCTCAGTTGGGATAGCAACCCAGGACCCTGAATTACGTGCAAAGTTCGCCGGCGAACCTGAGAATCTAATCAACTACTTCTTCTTCATCGCTGAAGATCTACGTAACATCATGGCTCAACTTGGATTTCGAACAATCAATGAAATGGTAGGAAGAGTTGATCGCCTTGATGGCACCAAAGCAATCAAACATTGGAAGGCTAAGAATGTTGATTTTTCCAATGTATTACATATGCCCGTTGTCCCAGATTCAGTACTCAGGTACTGCAATACAACTCAAGATCACGGTCTGGAAAAATCTCTAGATGTTGTGCTACGAGAAAAATGCAGTGAATCAATAGCAACCAAAACACCAATTTCTCTTGAAATGGATATAAATAATGGAAATCGTACCGTAGGGACAACACTAAGTTACGACATTTCCAAAAAATATGGTGAAGAGGGATTACCTGAAGATACTATAAATATTACTTTTAATGGTTCGACTGGCCAAAGTTTTGCTGCATTTCTTGCAAAAGGGATAAGTTTAAATGTAAACGGCGACGCCAACGATTATTTTTGTAAAGGTTTATCTGGAGGGAAAGTAGTCATTCAGCCACCTGCGAATTCTACCTTTATACCCGAAGAAAATATATTGGTAGGAAATGTTGTCCTCTATGGAGCCACTGGAGGGAAAGTTTTCATCCGTGGTGTCGCAGGAGAACGTTTCGCCGTAAGAAATAGCGGAGCAGAAACAGTGGTCGAGGGACTAGGAGATCATGGATGTGAATACATGACTCGGGGTAAAGTAGTTGTATTGGGCCCCACGGGTAGAAATTTTGCTGCCGGGATGAGCGGGGGTGAAGCTTTTATATTCGACGAAAATGGTGTTTTCCCTAAAATGTGTAACACTGGAATGGTAAGTATGGAACCTGTCGTTGAAGAAAAAGATATTGAATCACTATATCATCTAATCAGTGAACACTACGAATCTACAAAAAGTGCAAATGCTAAGCGGATCTTAGAACAGTGGGATGAACTTTTGCAGAAGTTCGTCAAAGTCATGCCTAATGATTTTAAGCGTGTTCTTCAAGAAAGAGCCCTAGTAGAGAAAGGTTAATATGGGAAAACCAACCGGATTTAAAGAATACAACAGGGTTGCTCCGCCTAGGGAGGATCCAAACAACCGCATTTCTCATTTCAAGGAGTTTTACGGCAATTGGACCCTGCAAGATTCTCAAAATCAGGGTGCGAGATGTATGAATTGTGCCGTTCCGTTCTGTCATTCTGGCTGTCCTCTTGGGAATTTAATTCCTGATTTCAATGATGCTGTTTATAGGAATGAATGGAAAGAAGCGCTTACCATTTTACACTCTACCAACAATTTCCCAGAATTCACTGGGAGATTATGCCCTGCCCCATGTGAATCATCCTGTGTTTTAAATATAAATCAAGATCCAGTGGCAATTGAATACATAGAAAAAGCTATTGTAGACAAAGGATGGGAAGAAGGCTGGATAGAACCTTCTCCTCCGCAACATAGAACTGGAAAGAAAATAGCGGTCGTAGGGTCTGGCCCGTCTGGGCTTGCTGCAGCACAACAACTTAATCGCGCCGGCCATTCAGTAACTGTGCTTGAAAGATCTGAATATATTGGTGGACTTTTAAGACTTGGTATACCTGATTTCAAAATGGAAAAGTCTGTTGTAGACAGGCGTGTCAAACAAATGCAATCAGAGGGAATATCATTCCAAACAAGTATGGATGTTGGAAATGACATTTCTGGTCAAGAGCTATTGGATAATTATGATTCTGTGTTATTAACAATTGGTTCAACAATTCCAAGAGATTTAAACATCCCGGGCAGAGACCTTCAGGGTGTACACTTTGCAATGGAGTTTTTAACTCAACAAAATCGTGTCAATTCTGGCCAAATCATTCCTTCTTCAGACAGGATCAGTGCCGAGGGCAAAAGAGTGCTGATTTTGGGAGGAGGAGACACGGGATCTGATTGTTTGGGAACAGCAATTCGCCAAGGTGCCGAAATTGTATACCAATACGAACTTGTATCTGAACCACCTGAAGAAAGAAGATCTTCTAATCCCTGGCCCGACTGGCCATTGATTCTAAGAACCTCCACATCTCAAGAAGAAGGAGGAGAACGCGATTACGATATCTTAACATCCAAATTTACTGGAAATAACAAGATTGAGAAAATGTATGCTCAAAAAGTTTCCTGGGGGCCTCCTGACGAAACAGGTCGTCCAAAAATGTCCCCCCTTAGTGGCAGTGAATTTGAAATGGATGTCGATCTAGTACTTCTTGCAATGGGATTCATCCACCCTCAACATGAAGGGATTGTCAACGAACTTGGGCTAGAATTAGATCCTCGTGGCAATATTTTAACTAACGAAAATAAATCAACCAGCGTCCCGAATGTTTTCTCAGCTGGTGATTCCTCAAGAGGACAATCATTAGTAGTTTGGGCACTTGCTGAAGGAAGAGAAGTTGCTCGCCAAATTGACTTAAGCCTCATGGGTAAAACACAAATAAGACCAGTACTTCAATAAATTCAATTTTTGATAATTAAACTTTAGATTTAGGAAAAAAATGGCTAAAGATTTCCATATCGATAGTTGCTGTGTCCCAACCCGGGAAAACTCACTCAAAAATTCCTCGGAACCGCAAAAACAAATTACTCCATTAACAACGTCTCCCAAGGGAGAAATGGTTAAAATTCCCGGTGGAAAATTCTTAATGGGATCAGAAGACAGAGATTCGTTTAAATCTGACGGTGAAGGTCCAATAAGAGAAGTACAACTAGGGTCATTTCTGATCGATCCATATGCGGTAACTAACCATCAATTTTCAAAATTTGTTCGTCGCACTCGATATATTACTGAAGCAGAAAAATTCGGTTGGTCATTCGTTTTCGCAGGTTTGGCCACTAAAAAATCTATTACTCAAAAGACTAAATCTGTCCCTAACACTCAATGGTGGCTTGCAATTGAAAACGCAAATTGGAAACATCCAAGTGGACCTGGTTCCAATATTGAAGAAATTATGAATCATCCAGTAGTTCATATTTCCTGGCATGACTCCATGGAATACTGCAAATGGGCAAAAAAACGTCTTCCAACAGAGTCAGAATGGGAAATGGCTGCTCGAGGAGGATTAATACAAAATCGGTATGCATGGGGAAACGAGCTTAGCCCCGGGAATCAACACATGTGTAATATTTGGCAAGGTCAGTTCCCAGTTCAAAATACTGCAGAAGATGGATATGTTGGCACTGCACCATCCAAATCATTCCCGCAAAATGGTTATGGATTATTCAACATGAGTGGAAATGTATGGGAGTGGACTTCAGATTGGTTCAGCAATACTTTCCATCAAGGAGAATCTCAACAAAGCTTATCCATAAATCCTCAAGGTCCAAATTCAGGAGAATCTAAAGTAATTAAAGGTGGATCGTATTTATGTCATGAATCCTATTGCAACAGATATCGAGTCGCCGCTAGGAGCTGCAACACTCCCGACAGTTCTACTGGGAATATGGGATTCAGATGCGCTAAAAGTTTATAGTAGTGGATAATTCAGAAGTGAACCCTTAGCATCAACATTATAGTGAGTCAGATGCCAACGTCCAAGATTCGCTCCTAACAAAAGATCCAAATTTTCACCACAAAATGCGATATTTGTAGGTGCGGCCATTATTGTTCCTTCAAAATCCTCCGCCAACACATCCAAGTTCCCATCCTTGCTCAACACATAAACAACATCTGGCCGGTAACAGGAAATGTACAGATTCCCAAGGACATCAAATGCTATACCGTCAGGTACAGTCTTAGGAAGTTCAACGACTGTTTCCGATCTCCCAGCACTTCCATCACTATGAATAGGAATACGTGATATTCTTGGTGAATTCAAGCTCATGACGACATATAAATATTCTCCGTCTATACTAATAGCCAATCCATTTGGAAATGTGTTCAAAGATCGGTCCCACACAATTCCATCACCTCCAGGAGGAATTTTATAAATTTTCCCTGTATCTTCTTTCCAACCACCCGAGTCAGAAACATACAAGTTCCCATGAGAATCAAACACAGGATAATTTGGTCCAGCAATGGGCTCATCATTGCTTCCAATTGAATAAGTTGAGACTTTTCCAGTATTTGAGATCTTCATGATTCCAACACCATCGTCTCCTCCAGTACATGCATAGATATTGGAATTTGCATCCGCAGCCAAACCTCCTACGAATCGACCTGTTATTGATGCAATTTGTTTAAATTCTCTTTTGTCCACATCAATTCGGTAGATTTGACCACTTTCTCCACCTGCATACACAAATCCATCTGGTGCCCAACATAAACCTTCAGGATGATCAAGCCCACTACTGAATCCACCAACAAACAATGAAACATCAGAATCTAATTTAAGTATTCCCATAAAACCTCCTTCTAACGCGATCAAACTAATCATAACATGGAGGAATAAGCAATATAATTGAAAATATTGACCGAGAATCGTAACACATACTTTTAAAACAAGCTAACTTCCGTCATCTTTTTCGAAAATCCCAACATGTTTCGGACGAATATCGTAATAAATTTCTATATATTTTCATGATATAGCCAAATAGGAACATATATTCTCTATGGAAAACCTGTTGACATTGAATAAAATTCGTGCGATAATTCCGTCTCGATACGGTGAAATAGTAAGAATATGCTTAATTTTACATATTTCAGATTTAATCAAATATAGTTATTTTTCGAAATTTGATCTACGGATTTCGGAAAGCCAGGAAAGACGATGCCAGAACTAAGTACAATGAAATTAAAATCCTGCCCAAGATGCGGTGGAGCTGTCAGAATAACCTCTGATATGTACGGCGCATTCAAGCAATGCCTACACTGTGGGTTTGTAAAAGATTTGCCCAAAGAAGATATGGAAATCATACAAAACGCCATTGCAACCCGCAGTCGTAACGGCCGTAGTGCTGCGTAGCCCAACTTTTTAAAAAAGCCCCACGAGCGCTCAATTCAGGGTATAATCCTGCTATGGATTTATTACTCAAAAATAAAATAGCTATCGTGACAGGTGGAAGTCTGGGAATCGGAAAAGCAATTGCCAAAAGGCTTGCTCTCGAAGGAGCGGACATAGTCATTTGCGCAAGAAGTTTGGATACTCTTGAAAAAGCTGCAAATGAGATAAAGTGTTTGACAAAAAGAACGATTGTACCAATTCAATGTGATACAACAAAAACCGAGTCTATTCAAAATCTCGTAAACCAAACTATTGAAAGATTCGGCAGAATCGATATTTTAATTAATAATGCTGCCGCCCCAGGCGGCCTAGTCGGAGGGAATATTGATTCTGCGGATGAAAATGATTTGATGCAAGATATAAATACAAAGGTGATGGGTTATTTTCGATGCGCTAAATTAGTAGCTCCAATTATGAAAGCTCAAAAATCTGGAAGAATCATTAATATTGGTGGTCTGGCCGCAAGAAATGCCGGAACATACAGTGGCCTAAGAAATCTTGCATTGGTACATATGACTAAGACCTTATCGCTTGAATTAGCTGCACATGGATTAACGGTAAATATAGTTCACCCTGGTCAAACCATGACTGAGAAAAAACCTACAAGAATCTCTATTGAATCCGAACAAACCAATGTTCCAGAAGATCAGATTTATCAACAATGGTCAAACAGTACTGACATCAAAAGGATTGTTGAGGCTGATGAAATAGCTACCTTAGTAGCTTTCCTCTCATCTCCTGTTTCAGGCTCAATCACTGGTGAGTCAATTGCTTGTGGCGGAGGCGTAGGATCCAGTATTTATCCATAGAATGGAGAAGCTTTGAATACAAATCCCCTCAAAAATTGTCAGATACTTACCTTCGATTTATTTGATACGGTATTAGACTTAGGAACAAGCTTGAATCCTTGGATTGAAGCCTTTTTAGCCCCCCACAAAACAACCAATCAAGCAGACTCGAAATCATTCTGGAATTTAATGAGACATCGACAAAGAATTGAGCAATATCAAGATACATTATTAGAATTAAAACATAGTGGATACCTTGAAACTGCAAGAAAGGCTTTTATCTATACTGCACGTCTTAACCATATCCAGCCTACCGATATGGAAATCGACAAATTTATGGAGGGATGGGAAAACTTGCAAGTTTTCCCTGATTGTTTTCCAGCATTGAATCAATTAAATGAGTCGTTCAATTTGGTTGCATTATCGAATGGTAACAAATGGTACCTAGAGTATTTGGCCAGAAATCAAATCGAATTTGACTTCTTTAAAATTATTTCCGTAGAAGAAGTTGGGGTATTCAAACCACATCCTGCTGTTTATAGACAAGCCGCTCGAATGTTAAACGTAGACCCCGGGAAAATTGCAATGGTAAGCAGTAATTCATTCGATGTAATGGGGGCTAGAGCCTGCGGGTTGAGAGGAATATTTGTTAATCGACATGATCTTCCATTCGAGGAGACGGAAAAACTATTTCAGCCTGATTTGGTAGTAAAAGATTTTATCCAATTAACTCAATCCCTGACCCATGAAAATCAAAACTATTAAAACTCAATATCTGCTCAACGCAGAACACATCCTGGCTCCTGACGGATCAGAAATCAGAGAGCTAGTCACAACTGAGTCGGCAAGCATGGTTCATTGCACATTATATCCAGGGGAAATTTCACGGGCCGTGAGACATAAAAGCGTTGAAGAATTATGGTTTATTATCGAAGGAAGTGGGCAATTTTGGAGAAAAATCGATGGTGACTATACGATGGTCAAAATTGGCAAAGGTACCTCACTTAATATACCAAAAAATGTTGATTTCCAGTTCAGAAATGATGGACCCATGAATTTAGAAGCAATAATCGTAACTACTCCACCATGGCCAGGAAATCATGAAGCAATTATCTCAGAGGGTCATTGGGAAGTTCGAAATGTGTGATAGTTGTAATTAAGTTAACCTTGAACTCAAAACCTTAGGATGATTCAACAAAAACTGCTGCCCAGTAATTACTTTACGTCCAGGTAATTGAACAGTTTGCAATTCCAAAACTGAACCATCTCTTGTGACTACCCCAATTGAATCCTTTGAAATTTTGTAAAATTTTTTAGATTGAAAATACCCTATCTCTTCAATACCATCAAGGAGAATTACTGATCCTTCAATTAAGCCGCTTTTTCGAAATAGATCTTTGTTAGAGAATTGCATCACTTTTGCGCTCAAAATTTTTAATATGGTGTCTTCAAAATTTGCATATATACCGGGCCACGGATCATATGCACGAAGTTGTCTTTCTAAAAATTCAGCGTCTCGAGAAAAATCAAGTTTGCCGTCCTGTTTCAAAACTAAAGATGTGTACGTAGCTTTTAAATCATCCTGAACTAAAGGTGTTTTTGAATTATTCTTCAAATTTTTCAAGTAGTCTTTTAACAACTCGGAACCTATCAGAAATAATTTCTTCGTAAGTGTTTCATTTCGATCACTTTGATCTATTGAGACAATTTTTTGATCTAGAATTGGGCCCGAATCCAAACCCTCATCCATCATCATAAGAGTCACACCAGTATCAGAATCACCATTTAATATGGCTGTGGAAACAGGCGATGGGCCTCTATATTTCGGAAGAATAGACGGATGAATATTTATACACCCTAAAGGAGGGGAATCTAAAATCTCTTTTGGCAAAATTAATCCATAACCAGCCACAATGATTAAATCCGGATGGAATTTTATGATTTCGTCTACAGATTTGGAATTTTTCACAAATGACTCAGGCTGTTTGACAAGGAATCCCAAATCTAGGGCAGCGACTTTTACATCTGATTGCCTAACTTTTTTGCCTCTGCCAGAAGGGCGATCTGGAGCTGTATAGACAATAATGTTCCAATCAAACTCAGACAAAGATTGTAATACCGGGACCACAAAGGAGGGGGTCCCCATAAAAATTAAGTTTCGTTTGTCAGTAAAATTATTGTTGGCCACAACTAATTCCTTCTACATCAATATTCTTAAATTGAACAATATCTCCAATCTGAATATTTGACAATTCAATCTCGCCCGCGTTGACTTCAAAATTGAATGCTGCAGGTGAAGTTGAATAGTATACATGCAATTCCGCTTGATTCGTATCAACAACTACATTCTCTGTTAAATCAACGACCCTGCAATCTTCTCCAATCCAGATAAAATCTAAAGGAAATAACATATCCAACATCCAGAATCCTCCGGCCACATTATCTGGATAAACAAAAAGCATCCCGCTAGATTGTTCTAGGGAATTTCTTTTTGATAGTCCCCTCTCCCTCTTTTCACGAGAATCAGCGATTTCTGCACGGAACGTTTTCTTTCCTACGATCACTTTCGGGGCACTAATTGAGATTCCAGTAGATGCTAAGGAGTTTTTAATAGCTGATTCCCTATATGCGACATTTTGTTCTTCTCTCAAATTAGTCTCGACAGCCACGGATTTGAAAAAACTGTCATCGTTTAGTTTTTTGGGGGAATTACAACTTCCACAAAACATTAAAGTAACCAGTGCAACCAAGAATATACACGGCAAAGCATTGATATTGTCAAAATATTTTTGGGATTTTTCATTTTGGAAATTGCGGCTATTTAATTTCAACGAAAGTCGCACCGTTTCCACCAAAACTCGATTCTTCAGCCCCAAACTTTTTAACCAGCGGATAATCCTCCAAATATTCTCGAACAGATTTTCTCAAAACACCAGTGCCATGACCATGAATTATGCGAAGATGCGTGATACCTTTAAATGAAGAATCATCCAAAAAGTTTTGCAATTTTATAATGGCATCATCAACATATACTCCCCGTAAATCCAGTTCTTGTGATGCGTCATCTTTAAAATCAATAAGTCCCATACTATTAGAATCGTCCTTTGGAAGAGAAGAAATCTTTTCTATTTGATTCTTCGCAATAGATAGGCTAACAGATCCAATACTTACAATAACATTTTCTTTTAAATCATCAGGTAATCTCTCGATAGTAGCATTAGTTTCAATAGATTTAATTCTGACTTGATCTCCAATATTAAATTCTTCATTTCCTATTTCAATAGCACTATTAGAAGGGACCCATTGATCCGAGCTTAGTTCTTCTTTTATCACATCCATTTCAAATTTTGTTTTTGATTCTTTCGAATCTATTGACCTCTCAATTCGCCTCATTCTTTTTGAAATACTTCCGAAGCGGTCATTCAATTTATGTCTTAAATTGTCTATCATGTCATTCCTGTGAACCAACAAATAATCTAATTCTTGTAAAAGTTGGGTCCGCAAGGACTTGAGTTGATTAAGTTCTTCCCCGACTTTACTGTTTAGATCCTTCAACTGTTCCTTGTCCCTTTCCAATTGATCCAACAATCCTTCAGATTTTGTAAACCATTCATCTAAGAAACGCTTTGCACTTTGTATCACAGTGTCAGAAATACCAAGTTTGGAGGCTAAAAGGATTCCGAAACTTCTACCCCAAGATTTTTGTAAAAGTTTATAAGTCGGAAGCATCGAATTTTTATCTAATTCAACTCCAGCATTGAGCATGCCATTTCGGCTGTCCGCAAATGCCGCTACAGACCGGAAGTGTGTTGTCACAATGCAAAACACACCTCTATCAGCTAAATTTAAAGAAATTGATTTTGCTAAAGCGGCTCCTTCATCTGGATCAGTACTTGAACCTAACTCATCTAACAATACTAGAGATCTTCTATTCGCGAATTCCAGTATTGAAGCAATATTTTTAATGTGAGAACTGAACGTGGAAACAGATTGGTTGATACTTTGTCCATCTCCAATATCAGCAAAAACATGGTCAAAAATAGGTAATTCACTCCCAATATCAGCAGGAACTAAAATACCCGATTGGTTCATTAAAGCTAAAAGCCCGACCGTTTTCATCGCAACAGTCTTGCCACCAGTATTTGGCCCACTAATCACCAACACAGGATATTTAGAATCAAAATCCATTCCTATAGGAACCGCATTATCTCCAAGTAATGGGTGTCTGGCCCCCTTTAAAAGAATTCTGGAATTTGATGATGTTACGTCGAATTTAAAAATTGGATTGCCACCAATCTGGATAGAATATCTAGCTCGAACGAAAATATAATCCAGGGCCGCAGTTGCCGATAAAATTGTATCGAATTCTAATTCTAGTTCGCCAATAGCTTGAGACATTTGCCTGATAATTCGAATCTCTTCCCGTTTCTCTTCCTCAACATTCTCTCTCCAAGAATTTGCAATTTCCACCACATCAAATGGTTCTACAAAGATAGTCGCTCCAGAATCAGACACTCCATGAACTATACCGGAAACATCTCTCCTTCGATCAGACCTTACTGGAAGAACTAATCGGTCAGAACGGACTGACACCACTGAATCACTAAGGGATTGTTCATACCTACTCAACGATTTTTGTATGTTCTCATTTAGCCTTTTAAAGGATACTTTTGATTTATTTCTCAATGATTTGATTGATGGAGATGCATCCTCAGATAGCTCTCCATTTGGGGTGATTTTCATTCGTATTTCTTCACTCACATAAGTCAAATCAGGCAAACTTGAAAATCTTTCATTAAGGATTGGTGCAAAGGATCGGCTATTAAATAACTTTGCTTTAGCCCTAGAAACCAAGTCAATCAATTCCGCTGTAGTTAGCAATTCTGAACATGTTAAAATACCATCAACACTTGCACGTTGAAGAATTGAATTGAAGTCTTCAGAAAAAAACAGATTGATATCATCTGCTTCCGTAATGAAATTCCTAGCCTCAATAGTTTCTTTATGCAAATCACTCAATAACGCATCATCACAAATCGGTGAAGTGTCAGAAACAAGCTTTCTTGCGTTGAAAAATTGTACATGTTGCATAAGAGCATCCCGAACAGCTCCAAATTCAAGAACTTTCAAAGCATGATTAATTAAAATGTTTTTTCGTGAATCATCCGTTGGAGGTGTTCGGCATCCCATAAAATCACCAGAGAAAAATATATTGCACTCTACAATTTTACATCATGCTATACTTTTCTAGTTATGAATGACAGTTTGACAATCAAAGTTCCTGCCTCTTCAGCCAACATTGGACCTGGATTTGACTGCCTAGCACTCGCGCTGGACATATGGAACACATTAACTGTGTCCTCTGGTGAAAATACAGTCTCAATTAATGGCTACGGTGAGGACTCCTTACCCCAAAACCAATCAAATTTAGTATTTAAAAGTTTTCATAGGATTTTCCAAGAAATTGGCGAACCCCCTCCTACGGTCCATTTTGATTGCGAAAACAACATACCTATTGGCAAAGGATTGGGAAGTAGTGCGGCGGCTGTTATCGGAGGATTAATTGCAGGCAACCAATTATCAAATCATCCATTTACAAATTCTCAAATTCTATCATTAGCATCCGATATAGAGGGCCATCCTGAAAATGCCGCGGCCGCATTGTTGGGAGGATTTCAAATAGTTGTCAAAGATCAAACCGCCTTAATGACTTCGGAAGTTCTAATAAAAGAACCAATGAAAGCAATATTATTCATTCCAGAACTAGAAATGCCAACTGCTGAATCCCGGAAGGTCTTAGCAAAAACCATTAGCAGAGATGATGCAATTTTCAATATAGGACGTGCAGCTCTTCTGGTAAATGCACTATCTTCGGGTAATTTGGAATTACTAGCGAAAGCTACTGAGGATAAACTACATCAGCCTGCAAGACAAAAAATATTTTTGGCTATGTCAAACTTATTTCATGCAGCAATGAATTCTGGTGCATTGGCAACTTTTTTATCCGGCGCAGGATCAACTGTCATCGCTTTCGCCCAAGACAAAGAGTTCACCATTGGATATGAAATGGCAGATGCTGCTTCAAAATCTGGAATTGATGGAGAAATAAGAATTTCTGAACTTTCTAAACTAGGCACCTACACTTTATAATTGTACAAAATGCCATTTTAATTCTATGACTAGGTGAAATCTTGAGTTTAATAGTACAAAAATATGGGGGTACATCAGTATCAGATGTCAAAAAAATAAAGCACGTATCTCGCCGCATTATTGAAAGGCTTGAGCAAGGTCATAGTATAGTAGTCGTAGTTTCAGCCATGGGAGATACAACGGATAAACTACTAGCATTGGCACAAAGTATTTCAGATTCACCTAATCCACGCGAAACAGATGTACTCTTATCAACAGGAGAAATCGTTGCCAGTTCCTTAATTGCCTTAACTCTATCAGAAATGGGATTCGAGGCAATTAGTCTAAGTGGAAGTCAAGCTGGAATAGTCACTGATAATCTGCATGGAAATGCAATGATTGCCAAAGTAAATGCTGGAAGGATACTAAAAGAACTTGATTCCGGAAAAATTGTTATCGTGGCCGGATTTCAGGGAGTCGGTGACGATACTGACGTCCGATTACTGGGAAGAGGCGCTTCTGATCTTTCTGCTGTTGCAATTGCCGCGGAACTTCAAGCGGAGCGTTGTGAAATATTCACAGATGTAGAAGGAATATATACAGCGGATCCTAGAATTGTAGCTGATGCGAAAAAAATTAGTGAAATCGGATATGAAGAAATGCTAGAAATGGCAAGTTCCGGCGCCAAAATGCAACCAAGATCTATAGAATTAGGTATGACGTTCGGAGTTCCAATTTTAGTCGCTAGTACTTTCAACAACAATCCCGGAACTTTAATCCACGGAGGTGCAAAAATTATGAATCCTATAGTTGGTGAAATTAGAAACCGCGTGACTGGAGTACCTTCGGAAAAAAACGTTTCGAAAATTACAATTCTAGGTGCAATCGATCAACCTGGAGTGGCTGCAGAAATATTTGAACCTCTCTCAAAAGCTGGTATCAGTGTGGATGTAATAGTCCAAAACACAAGTAATTCTGGCACGACTGATATTACTTTCACTGTTAAGAGTGCTCAACTGAAGGAAGCCCTCGAAATCACTCAGATTTCTTCAAGTAATCTAAAAATTAATGGAGTATCAGCTGAAGATGGATTCGGAAAAGTAAGTATAATTGGTACAGGAATGCTAAACGTACCTGGATATGCTTCCAAAATGTTCAATGCATTAGCAAAAGCATCTGTCAATATAGAAATGATTACAACTTCAGAAATTCGTATAACGTGCTTAGTAAAAGAAACACAATTGGATCAAGCCGTTAGAGCAGTACATTCAGCATTTGACGTGGGTTAATTAATTTTCTATGAGCACCAATAAAGCCTACGAAAAAGGTGACCCTTTTCTATCAATTATTATCCCTGCGTTCAACGAATCTTCTGAAATATACAATAGTCTTAAAATCCTACAAGTTTTTCTTGATTCTCAGATTTATTCTTGGGAGATAATTGTTGTTGATGATGGCAGTAATGACAACACTAGGGCAATAGTTGAAGATTGGATCTTGCAAAATGCAAACTCGCATCTAATTAAAAACGCTCATCTTGGCAAAGGAGCAGCTGTTAAAACTGGCATGCTAGCTGCAAAGGGCCAAGTACGACTAATGTGCGATGCAGATCTTTCCATGCCAGTCAATTTAATTGAAGAATTTATCCAGTCCCACCAACTTGGTTTTGATATTACGATCGGATCTAGAGAAATCGAAGGTTCCAAACGATTTGGAGAGCCGAATTTTAGACACATCAGAGGTAGGATATTCAACTTCTGGCTTCGATTCCTTGGAATAAATAAATTCCAAGATACTCAATGTGGTTTCAAATCTTTTAGCGCCCCGTTAGCAAATTTTCTTTTTAGCCAATTAGAAATTACAGGATTTGGATTCGACGTGGAATTAATGCATATCGCTTCAAAACAAAAACAAGTCAAAATACAGGAAATCCCTATAGAATGGCATCACAATATCAATAGTAAGGTACGTCCCCTCAGGGATCCATTTGCCATGATCAGAGATTCAGTTAAGGTAAAATGGAAAAGTGCTATTGGGAAATATAATTTAGTATATCAACCAAAAAATCATTCCATTGAATACACCTCTGACAGTTCAATTTATGTTGTAATCCCTACTTTCAACGAAGCAAAAAATATTCCAGACCTCACAGACAGGTTATTGAAATTAAATTTGCCGAATTTACAAATTTTATTCATTGATGACAATTCTCCTGATGGCACGAGTGAATCCATCAAAAAAATTTCAAAAAAATTTGAATTTAACAAAATTCAATTAATCCAACGAATTCGAAAGTCAGGCCTGGGAAGCGCTTACATAGAAGGCTTTACCAAAGCCATAGATCAGGGAGCGGAGGTCATCATACAAATGGATGCTGACCTCTCACATAAACCAGAATATGTAATAGAATTAATCAATCACCTCTCAAATAATGACTGCGTGGTTGGCTCGAGATATATTGACGGAGGAGGATTAGACAAAAATTGGGATTTTAAGCGTAAAATGCTCAGTAGCATTGCCAATTTTGGAATTAGATTGGTTGCGGGAATAAAAACCCGTGATGCCACCTCAGGATTCAAAGCTTACCGAACAGATAGCCTGAAAAAGCTCGATTTTTCTACAATCCAATCTAACGGGTTCGGTTTTCAAGCTGAAGTTGCTTTCATGATGGAACATCGAGATTTTAAAATCAAAGAATACCCCATCACATTCTTTGAAAGAGTACATGGGGACTCAAAAATGTCGGTTCAGATTATTCTTGAGGCACTTTGGAGACTTTCAACATTAAGAATATCAAACAAAATTAGAAAACCAACCGCCTAAACCTATTGCAATTAACTATACCTAATGAACTACAATTCGGCACGAGGCTAAAATTCTTTACTCAATCCCTCGGAGGTAAGTCTTGGCAATAGCTCAACAAAAAGATATTGAAAAAATTCGCCTAAAAAAGACTAAGCTTGCAATTAATTATGCTATGCAAGGTCAATGGACTGACGCAATAAATGCAAATCAAGACATTCTATTAATTTTCCCTAATGATCTTGATGCTCTAAACAGATTGGGCAAAGCTTTTAGTGAACTTGGAGATATCAAAAATGCCGAAGTAACTTTTCAAAATGTCTTGAATTTGTCTCCTGGCAACCATATTGCGGTCAAAAATTTAGAACGATTGAAATTTGTCGACTCAAAAATTTCACGCCTACAAACTCAAAAGAATTCCAATCGCGATGCATTTATTGAGGACAGTGGAAAAAGTTGCGTAGTTTCTCTAAAGAAAGCTGCAAAACCGAGCGTGTTGTTAAAATTAGCCCCAGGTGAAATCGTTCATCTCCAACAAAATAGGAAAATATTAATCGCTTGTGACGACTCTGGAAACAGACTCGGAGAAATTGACACGAAAATTGGAAGCAGGATTATAAGATTAACTAACGGAGGCAACAAATATAGCGCTTCTATCATTAGTTGCGGAGATAATTGGATCAGTATTATCTTACGAGAGACTTTCAAGTCCCCTTCCCAGAAAACTGTGACATCATTCCCAGCGATGGATAAATCATCTAATAATTTTTCCGCCTCAAAACGTAGTTTATCAAGCACAATGGCAGAAAGAGGATTAACGGAAATTGACGCCACATATCTCAAAGATTGGTCTAATGACGATACTGAACCTGGTGACGATGACATCTTTGACCCAATGATGAATGAAGTTCTCAAAGATATCGAGTTTGAAACATAAATGACTTTTTACCTGACAAAAATTTAAGGATCTAAAATGTATTACTCAGATGAACAAATGATTATTGAACGAGTCAAATGTGGGCCTTATGACAATAATGCCTATCTAGTGATATGCAAAGAAACAAAAGAAAGTATTATTATTGATACTCCTATGGATCCCAAAAACCTAATCACAGCCAGTTTGAAAACCACACCCAAAACAATCTTAATTACTCACAACCACATGGATCATATTCATGGGTTCACCGAAGTACTGGATGCGCTCAAAACTAAAACAGGAATTGGCCAACAGGACGCTGAAGCATTACCTTCTGATCCGGATTTCCGGATTTGTGATGATCAAATTTTTTCAGCAGGGAAGTTAAAGGTCAAAGCTATCTACACTCCAGGCCACACACCAGGATCTACTTGTTATTTGGTGAACAATCAACTTTTTACCGGCGACACACTATTCCCAGGAGGTCCTGGGAAAACACAAACTCCCGACAATTTTCAGCAGATTGTTCAATCTATTACTAACAAATTATTCTCGCTTGATTCAACAATTCATTTCCATCCCGGTCACGGTGAAGGGAGCATACTAAGTAAAAGTATTTCTGAATTTGAGATTTTCAAATCAAAATCGCATGATAAAAATCTATGCGGCGATGTGGAATGGGAAAAAAGCTAATTATTAGACATAATTAAACTCCTGAATCCGTTGAGAAATTCAATCGAAAATAAAATCCCTGCAGAAAAATCCCTCTTCTCAGAAGCTATGATCACATTTGCAGGGATAGTCCTCGGATTTCTAACGATTTCTATCATTATCGGGTTACTATCAAATAAAGAGGGTGACGCTTTTTTAATTAACCCCTTATTTGCATTTGCAACATATTTGATTATCCCAGCGGTATTAGTTGGTTTTTATAAACGGAACAACCACCGAATCAAAATGCGCCTGAATTCTCCATTTCGAGAAGTCCAACTCAATTGGAAGTTGACTTTATTTTCTCTTTTATTCATGTTTGCATGTTCAATTTTATATGGAATTCTAATCCAGATTTTACAAATTCCTTGGTTAATGCCTCCATCTGCCAATGATCAAATCTATTTTTTGGGAGATGGGTTTAGATTATTATTTAATATCCTTATAGTAGGTTTGTGGGCACCTTTTAATGAAGAACTTCTCTTCAGAAACTTTTTAATCCCCATTATCTCCCGCAAGTATGGATCTTTTATAGCTGTAACAATTTCGAGTGCCCTATTTTCATTGATGCATATAGAACTTAGTTTACTAATCCCAGTATTTCTTTTGGGTGTTTGTTTATCTTGGTTGTTCAAAAAAACTCAATCTGTTTGGCCATGTATCATTGCACATTCCATATGGAATATGATCGTAATTGTGGTAGGATTTCTAATCTAGAGGCAAGATGAATAATTCAATTAAAAACAGAATAGACTTATTACTATCAAAATCAGTCGCTGAAGGTCGTCCTGTTTTGTCACCCTTCATCACAATTGGCTATCCCGACAAGCAAAAATCAATTGATATGGGTATATCAATTTTAAATAGTGGCGGAGACATGCTGGAACTTGGTGTTCCTTTTAGCGACCCTCTTGCAGATGGTCCTACCATTCAAAAAACCAGTTTTGTGGCAATCCAAAATGGTATCAACCTATCTAATTGTCTTAATGCAGCAACTGCTATAAGGGATTCCAACTCCACAGCTCCTTTGATACTAATGGGCTACCTTAACCCATTTTTACATTATGGTTTCGAACAATTCGCATCAGATGCATCCAAGTCTGGAATCGATGGTGTAATAATACCTGATGTCCCTGCAGAGGAAGCACGTCCATATCTAGAAATTTGTGATTCAAATAATATTCACTTTATTCCGTTATTAGCCCCCACAAGTACAGACTCTCGAATTGAGCAATCTTGTAAGAACGCCCGTGGATTTGTATACTGCGTCAGCGTTACTGGCACCACAGGTGCTCGATCAAATATTTCTAAAAATTTAGAGTTGTTAGTTTCTAAAATCAGGAAGTATACTGAATTGCCAATTTTGGTAGGATTTGGCGTCTCGACCAAAAAACATTTCCAAGATGTGACTCGATTTGCTGATGGTGCAATCATTGCTAGCGCGATGCTCGACGCAGTTGCTTCAGATCTTACTACCGATGCGGCAATTACGGCATCAAATTTTATCAAAGGTATTAAATAAAATGTCAGATAGTCCAACCAATTACATATTAGGTATCAGAGGTGCAACTACTGCAACAGAGAATACTAGTGAAGCAATCCTCAACGCTACGGAGGAATTACTTCAATCAATTGTTGAAGTAAACCAAATCAGTCTGAACGAAATCGCAGCTGTATTCCTAACTGCAACAAAGGATCTTAACGCCGCTTTTCCAGCCACAGCAGCAAGAGTAAGACTATCTTGGGATAATATTGCGTTAATGGATGGACCTCATATGGATGTTCCTGGATCCCAACCTAGGTGCATTAGGGCATTGATTCTTGTGAATTCATCCAAAAACCACACAAATATTGAGAATATTTATCTACATGAAGCTAGAAACTTAAAAAGACAAGCTGAAGATCTAACAGATAAAACTTAAAAAATGAATTCCCAATGAAATTACTCTCGGAACTACCACCAAACATAGACAATTCTATTGTCTCCATTGGCGTTTTCGATGGCGTACATTTAGGACATCAATTCCTTTTTGATAGATTACGCAAATCAGCATCAGAGCAATCGAAAAGTTCAGTGATAATAACTTTTAAAAATCATCCTATGTCTATAATCAATAAAAAGTTTCAGCCAAAGTTTTTGATGACTCTATCCGAGAGACTAGAAAACCTCTCTTCCACAGGCGTAGATTCGGTAATCCCTATTACATTTGACAATGAATTAGCAAAACTATCAGCTAAAAAATTCCTATCTATTCTGAAAGACAAAATTAACCTTTCGCAAATTGTTGCAGGCCCTGATTTTGCACTTGGAAGAAACAGAGAAGGAAACATTGAAAAGCTAACTTTGCTTGGACCAAAACTGGGGTTTTCTGTAGAGGTTGTCCCTGTATATTCATTTTCTGAAGGGGAAATCCCCATCAGAAGTTCCGAAGCCAGAAAAGAATTGTCAAAGGGAAATATCAAATCCCTGAATGAAATGTTAGGTAGAAGATTCAGATTGTCAGGCACGGTGGATCCTGGCAATCATATGGGCACCGAACTAGGATTCCCAACAGCAAATATTTCGGTTGATTTAAATCTGGCAATTCCTCCAGATGGAGTCTATGCAACATGGGTTACAATTGATAACGAACCTACTAATCAAAGATGGATGGGGGCAACAAGTATAGGAAAAAGGCCAACTTTTAAAGAATTTCAAGATCTTGCGATTGAAACCTATTTATTAGATTTTGACAAAGATATATATAATCGCCGAATGAAGATTGAATTCGTTCAAAAGATCCGTGACCAAAAACAATTCAGTTCTAAAAATTCTCTAATCGAACAAATGCAAATTGATATTGATACAATTAGGAACATATTAACAGAGCAAAAGTAGCATATTTAATCTCCTTTGTTCATTCCATAATCTTCAAATCTAAACAACAAGGAATGAAAGTGAACACAACAGAAAATTCTTCCGAAAATCTATTAACCCGATCTGTTGTTGAGGTAGTAATTGAATCTGAGCTGAAACAACGGATTCAAAGTGGAGAGTCGCTAAGAATAAAAATGGGATTTGATCCAAGTGCCCCTGATATTCACTTGGGGCATGCAGTTGGTCTTAGAAAACTTCGAGACTTCCAAGAAGCTGGACATATTGTTGTACTTATAGTCGGAGACTGGACTGCTCAAATTGGAGACCCTTCAGGAAGATCAGAGATCCGGCCAATGCTTTCCGAAAAACAAGTCCAAGAGAATGCGAAAACATACATGGATCAATTCTTTAAAATTGTTGATAAAGACAAAACCGAAGTAAGATGGCAAAGTGAGTGGTTTTCCGATTTTCGTCTAAAAGATATTATTAATTTAACTGGTCGTTTTACTGTCGCTCAATTTTTAGCTCGTGAAGACTTCTCAAATCGTTTTAAATCGCAACTTCCTATTTCTATCACAGAATTACTATATCCGATATTGCAAGCCTACGACTCAGTAGCAATTCAAAGTGATGTTGAGTTAGGAGGCACAGACCAAAAATTCAACTTGTTAGTAGGTAGAGACCTGCAGAATATGTTAGGCCATAATCCTCAACATGTACTCACAATGCCCTTAATTCCTGGTACTGATGGTGTTAGAAAAATGAGTAAAAGTCTAAACAACTATGTCGGCATCACTGAAACTCCAGAGAATATCTTCGGCAAGACTATGTCAATTCCGGATAATTTAATTACTCTATGGCTTGAATGTTTAACTGATCTTCCCATGAAAGAAATTGATGAAATTAATAAGTTCTTAAAAGAAGAATCTTCCAATCCGATAGATATAAAGAAAACCCTTGCATCCGAAATTGTAAAGGATTTCCATGGCTTAGAAGCTTCAATATTGGCAAGACAAAATTTCGAAAAGATAGTCCAATCCGGAGAAATCCCGACCGAAATCCCTGAATACAAACTTCAGGATTTGCAAGATAATTCTTATGTCAGTCGGCTATTAGTTGAATCCAAAATGGTAGCAAGTATTAGCGAAGCGAAAAGATTGCTCAAACAAAATGCGGTCAAGAAAATTTCAACATCCCAAGGTGCCAATCAAACGATCTCTTCCGCCGAGAATATTGATGACGGTCCGCTTGACTCATCAGGCTTGATACCAGGAATGATCCTTCGGGTGGGACGCAGGAAATTCTTACGCATACTCTAGAGGTCAACCCATGAAACGATTACCAAACTTTAAACTAAATATCTATAAAGACAAAGAATCTACTCATTTAAGTGAGATTTTAGTCGCCGCTAAGCTAGCCAAAACTCTTGAATCTGCCCGTATGGAAATCAAAGAGTTTTCTGTATCTCTCGCCAGATCCCCCAACTTAGAAATGATTACAGGTGTGGGCACTCATACCAGGGTATTAAAATCAACTCTCACCTCAGACTTAAGTATTACGGAACTAAAAATAAATCCTAAAGATGTCTTATATCTCGGAGAATTGTTTGTTCGATTCGAATAATTTATTTCAACAGAACTAGCGCTATGCTACAATTTATACAGAAAAATTAAATTTTGGAGCATGAATTGAATCTTAGAATCCCAGGCCCAATCCCCGTGGACGATGAAATACTAACAAGTATGTCATCACAGATGATTAATCACCGAGGCCCAGAGTACAAGGAACTCCTGTACAGTATCACTGATAGACTGAAAAAAGTCTTTGAAACTACATCAGAAGTGTTTATCCTGACAGCCTCAGGCACTGGTGGAATGGAAGCTGCAATTGTAAACACTTTATCTCCAGCAGACAAAGTAATTAATGCATCATGCGGATCCTTTGGAGAGCGATTCGGATCAATCGCATCTATATACGGAGCAGATGTTATCGAGCTGAAATTCCCTTACGGAAAAGCTATAGACTTAGATCATCTTAGAAAAACCCTACAAGAAAATCCTGACACAAAGGCTGTAACTGTCACTCACAACGAAACATCAACTGGAGTGGTAAACAATATCGAAAAAATCAGTGAAGTGGTTAAAGGTGAATTTGAGTCATTGTTATTGGTCGACGGAGTTAGTAGTGTTTCATCGATTCCAGTTCGAACAGATGAATGGAATTGTGACGTAGTAGCAACTGCTTCTCAAAAGGGATGGGGGGTACCCCCAGGATTAGCCTTCTTTAATTTTAGTAGTGATGCATGGGAGGCACATAAGAATTCAACCATGCCTCGATATTACTTTGATGTATCAATGTATCAAAGTTATTATAAAATCGGCCAACCTCCTTTTACTCCTGCATTATCAGTAATGTTTGCAATGGATTTAGCTTTGGAAAAAATGACTACCCATGGAATGGGGTCAATATTTGAACACCATTCGAATATTGCCAAAATGACACGTGAAGGAATTAAAAATCTTGGATTATCATTATTCCCCGACGAGTCTGTAGCTTCTGATACAGTAACTGCAATTAACTTACCTGAACACATCAGTTGGAGCGAACTAAACTCTACAATGCTCAATGAGCACAACGTGGTATTAGCTGGTGGTCAGGGCTCTCTTGCCGGAAAAATCTTCCGAATTGGACACCTAGGTGATACTCCTACAATCGAAATTGAAGAGACTTTAGACTCACTTGAAAAAGCACTGAAAAAACTAGGGTTTAAGAAAAACTAAAAAATATAAATCATCTGGACAGAACAGCTTTATGAATCAGGTGATAAGTTAGGATCTGTTGCAAATAGATTCCTTAATTCTTCACCTTCTATCGTCTCGTAGCTGATCAAATACTTTGATAGCTGTGTTAATTTTGCCATATTTGATTTAAGTAAATCAGTTGCGGTTTTGTAAGATTCATCAATTAAGGAAAAAACTTCCTGATCTATAGATTCAGCAATATCCTCACTATAATCACGTTGTTCAGAAATTTCGCGTCCCAAAAAAACCAATTCTTCACGTTTACCAAATGTTCTTGGTCCTAGTTTTTGACTCATCCCGTATTGGGTCACCATTGCCCTAGCAATATTGGTTGCTTGCTGCATATCACTACTGGCACCGGTAGTCATTTCATCAAAAACTAACTCTTCTGCAACCCTACCTCCCAATGCGGCAGCCATCATGTCTTCAAATTGCCTCTTAGTCCATAGATGCCGATCTTCTTGTGGCATATACCGAGTGTGGCCGCCAGTTTGTCCTCTAGCTACTATAGTGACTTTGTATGGCTTATCAGCATTTGGAAGTAATTCAGCAACCAACGCATGGCCAGCTTCATGATAAGCAGTAAGTTCTTTCTCGCGTTGTGTGATCACTCTGCTCTTTCTCTCTGGGCCTGCAATCACTCGATCAATGCCTTCCGCAAATTCATCAGATTGAATAATCTTTTTACCACCCCTAGCCGCCAAAATTGCAGCCTCATTCACAAGATTCGCAATATCAGCACCGCTAAAACCCACCGTTTGTTGAGCAATATTATGTAAATCTAATTTTTCATCAACCGGCTTACCTTTTATATGAACATTTAAAATTTGCTCTCGGCCCTTAAGATCAGGGTTGTCCAAAACCACACGCCTATCAAATCTCCCAGGACGTAATAGCGCAGGATCCAAAATATCCGGACGATTCGTAGCAGCAACTACAATAACATTTGTACCAGTCTCAAACCCATCCATTTCGACCAAGATTTGATTTAATGTTTGCTCCCTTTCATCATGACCTCCACCTAGACCCGCGCCTCTATGTCTTCCAACTGCGTCAATTTCATCTACAAATATGATACATGGACAATTCTGTTTCGCTTGTTCAAAAAGATCACGTACTCTTGAAGCTCCCACTCCTACAAACATCTCTACAAACTCACTACCACTCATATTATAAAAAGGTACATTTGCCTCGCCTGCAACAGCCCGAGCAAGCAAAGTTTTGCCAGTTCCTGGAGGCCCGACTAACAAGACCCCCCTAGGAATTTTTGCTCCTAATGCCTGAAATCTCTCAGGAGATTTCAGGAAATCAACAACTTCCTCTAACTCAGTCTTAGCTTCTTCGACCCCTGCAACATCTGAAAAACTTACAGAAGGACTATCCGGGTCAAACATTCTAGCTCGACTCTTCCCAAAATTAAAAGTGTTATTTGCATTGCCTTGAGCTTGTCTCATCATAAACAACAAAACTCCACCAAAAAAGATGATCGGCAAAAACGGTAGTAACAAACCAATTACAGAGCCAAAACCACTGGGACCTTTTACCTCAACAGGAATGCCTGTATCCCCGACGGGGACCCCAGCTTCATTAAACGTGTCAATAATACTAGAACCAGGCTCTTTTTTAGCTGTAAAAGAAGCGCCATTAATATCAATAACGTCCAAATTGTTCCCTTTAACTTCAACACTTTTAATATCCCCCCGTTGAGCCATCAATATAACATCAGTCATCGTTATAGACGTAGACTGATTAGTATTATTGAAAAGCATAAACAACACGGAAATTGCCCCGATTGCAATCAGCACGTAACTGAGGTTGTTTCTACTGAACTTTTTGGGCATCTAAACTCCTAAATCGGGTGTCAATCAGTTTTAAATGATTATGTGTATCGATAATGATACCATTTCAACCAATACCAACGCAAAAAATAGTAGAGATTTAATATTTTAAAAATTGACATATGAGTTAGTCTGTCTACAATTAGAGTTAAGAAAAATCTCGGAGTGATTGAAATGACTACAAAAGCTAGACAAACACCTGATCCCCTGACTATTTCATTGAGTGAAAATGCAGTCGCACATGTTCAAGATTTCGCATCAGATGCAGGAAAGCCTGGAGCAAACTTGCGTGTAGGCGTAAAAGGAGGAGGATGCTCTGGATTAACTTATACCCTCGACCTGGTCTACGAAGCAGGTGAAAATGACAAGGTTATAGAAGAAAATGGCATGAAATTATATGTAGATAAAAAATCATATATTTTCTTGGCCGGAACTACATTGGATTATTCCGGCGGACTTAATGGTAAAGGCTTCGTCTTCAATAATCCTAATGCGAAAACGGCATGTGGATGTGGTACAAGTTTTAGTGTCTGATCATTTGAAATCTATCCCAAAAATTTCATTCCTTTTATAAAAAAGCGTCAACAATGTTAAAAACCCCCAAAATATTCAGCTCGTTGTACAAAGACCTAACGGAAAAATCAGCCCTCCTTGATATTTCTGAATACGGGAGACTGAATCTAACTGGAGCTGATACATTAGACTTAATGAATCGACTCTCAACGAATCAAATTGAAGGTCTTGCTATTAAGACAGGTTTATTCACTGTTCTCACATCAAATAAGGGTAGGATTAAAGACCTTCTATACATTTATAGACAAGATGAAGAAAAACTTTTATTAATTACATCGCCAAACAATCAGACCGACGTAGCCGAATGGATTGATTTTTATACATTCTCGGAAGATGTGGAAATTAATGATATTTCGGATCAAACAAAATTGCTTTCCATTATTGGGCCTCAATGTGAAGTAGCAGCAAAAGAGTTGGAAGTTGACTCGAAAAATCTGACTATATTTGATTCTAATATTTTTGGACTCCCATGCAAAAATATTCTAATCCCTAATGAACAACATACAGAATTACTCCAATCAGCGGGAACTGCCTTCCCGAATAAAAACCTATTAGATTTAATAAGAATACAAAGATTTGTGCCGCTGATGAATAAAGACTTTAGCGAACAAAACAATCCTCTAGAAGCAGGCCTGAAACACTATATCAGTTTTTCAAAAGGCTGCTATATTGGACAAGAAGTAATCGCACGATTAGATGCATATGATAAGGTCCAAAAGCTTTTAGTCGGGCTTGAATGGCAAAAAGATATTCAATTGGAACCCGGATCTACTCTTTCAGTTGAAGGAGTCCAAATTGGAAATATCACTTCATCAGTCACAGTCGAACCCAACCCTGGAGGAATCGGGCTAGGATTTGTAAAAAAACCTTTCGCCAATCAAAATTCTATTGTGTTAGGAACTAACTCCCAAGGAAATTCATCCAAAATTAAAGTAACAAATATACCTGATTTATAAATTCAAAAGGTTACTTTTCTCTAATAAAATTTGTTTGATTTGATTTGCAACAAATATTTCTGAACCTTCTGGCAATGTCGAAACCCTGACGGCAATTGAATTCTCATTAACCTGTTTATTGTCAGGCCCTCCCATCCTTATCCAAATACTTGGATTTGCAGCTTTGAGCTGCTCTGAGATTTGCCGTGGTGTAATATTAAATATTGTCGGATCAAGTTCCATCGACAATCCTTCAATATAGCCTTTTTCTTGAGAGTAAGAGTAATTTACCCCTTCTAATTTCCCTAATTCATTAGCAATGCTGTCGGCACGAAATCTATAAGAATCAATTCGTTTTTCGTGATTTATACTCAACCACTCATTCAATGCTACATAAATCGAAACCATTTCTTGTCGATCGATTTTCATAGGCCTGCCAAAAGATGAAATGCCATCTGATTCAAATCCTATAAAACTATTTTGGCGAGCAGCGAAAATTAAATCTTTCCTGCCAGTAAGCATCCCACTAGAATTAACTGATCCAAAATACTTGGCCCCATAAGCAACCAGATCACAGCCCAAGTGCACATACTTACTTAAGAGGGATGTAGGATATACCTCTCCAGCAGCATCAACAATCACAGGAACATCTTCCTCATGTGAAATCCTCACAACTTCTTCAATTGGTAATACTCCTTCCTTATTTCCAGGAGCAAGATAATGTACTGCAACGGTTTTAGATCCAATAGCTTGCCGTAATTGATCAGTTGTACAGCGATTTTCATCTCCCACCTCAATTAGTTTGGCTCCAGAAATTGAGAGATTTCGGTCATACCTGGTGCGCAAATTCCGTTGAATTAATATTTCATTTGGTAGACCAGTAGTATCTGGAATTCTTTCGATTAATTCAATGTTATCCTTTGTTATACATGCGGCCGCAGCAACTGCAAGGGCAGCAGAACAACCAGAAGTAACCAAGACTGCAGGAACTCTTAAAATTTCAGAAATTCGTTCTCCAAGAATATTAGACAATTCACCCATATCCACAAAATCGTCTGCTTCTTCCATAATTTTCTTTACTGCCATAGAAGTTTTGCTGCCTCCGAGTAAAGTACGATTGCCATCAGCATTCAATACTTTTCGAATCCCTAATTCATCATAAATTTCCATCAAATCCTCCAGAATTCCGAACTAATATCTCGAAATAAAGTCTTGCAAAAACCTCAAGCATTTCTGTTAACTAAAATGCTATCATTAATCAACCAATTAATTGAGGAAAATTTATGTCTGCACAAACAGAAGTGACAAAGTTTGCCGAAGATCTTATTGAAACTCCAAAACCACATCTCAGACTGAGACTCTACCAAGACTCAAATGGGTTGAAACTTTCTATGGATAAGGACTTGCTAATTTCTTGTCCATTAACGAAATTCGGAATGATTGCTGGAGGGTTTATTGCCAAAGCACTCGGAACTCCTGTGCCTGCACTTGGTGAAGAAATCCCCGTCAGGATATCCACAGGAGTTCTCTTTAGAGTAATTGCGATAGCAGAATTAAATTATTCTCAAGATTATTCATATATTCTTTTAGAAAGGTTGCTAGAAGAAGCCGAAATGCAACGTTCTTCAAAAGGCGCAGTTAGTGATTTATAAAAAATCCTCTCCTTGATTTTTGGCTACCAAAACTAACTTGTTTGATTTAAAAAACCCCCATCACTATAATTATGGTTTCGATTTTGGAAAGTTTAACAACCACAATGGATTACGCAGCACTTAAAATAGGTCAACAAATCTCTTCTGAATCAATTCATTTGGATGGAGAAACTGTAGCAAATTTCAGAAACGCTGTAGATGACCAATCTCTATTATCAATCGATCGCGAAGGGGAAACATTAGTACCTCCTATGGCAGCTGCCGCTCTTAGTTTCAGAGGTGCAATCAAAGCCCTTAGGATCCCCGGAGGAACGCTTCATCTTAGCCAAGAAATTACATTTTCTAAAAGTATAAATATTGGAGACAAGATCCAATGTGAGGCTACAATCACCAGAAATAGCTTAAGAAAAAAGTTAAGATTTATTCAAATTGAAACGTGTGTTACTGATCAAACAAAAGAGAAAGTTCTTGTAGGAAAATCTACAATTACAATCCCTGATATAGATAGAAATGAGTAAATTTTGTGAGCTGTAATCCTTTCAATATCGGAGATTCGCTACCTATAATTAGGAGATCAATCACACAATCAGTAATTGATCAATATGCCAAAGCTTCTGGAGACTTCAACCCAATACATATTGATCAACAATTCGCCAAAAATTCTCCTTTCAAATCTACTATTGCTCACGGATTGATGATCGCCTCATCAATTTCACATATGTTGTCAGAGGCCTTCGGCATTTCATGGACCAATTCAGGACAATTATCTCTAAGATTTCGAAATCCTGTTTTGGAAGGTGACTCAATATCGACTTTTGGACAAATAGAAACCATCGTTTGTCAAAATGATCTAATAGAAATAGACTGCAACGTAGGTGTAAAAAAAGATAGTGGACAAGATGCAATTACTGGGCAGGCAAAATTAATTTATGCGATTGAAAGAGGTACAGAATTTGAATAACGATACAAATTCTCCTGTATGTATTGCAGTTGATGCAATGGGGGGAGATTTCGGCCCATCGGAAATCGTACCTGGAGCAATTCAGGCCGCAAGGAACCAAGAAATGCGAATTTTCCTTGTAGGAGACCCCAACCTATTGAAGCAGGAAATGCAAAAACATGATGTGGCAAATTTGCAAATCAAAATAGTCCCATCAGACTCAGTTGTTGAGGAGAACGAACAACCTGCATTGGCACTAAGAAATAAACCAAATTCTTCAATCCTTGTTGCTACAGGGCTAGTAAAACAAGGAATGGCTGATGCATGTGTAAGCATGGGGTCAACCGGTGCAGCGATGGCATCTGCAGTTGTTATGTTCGGTACAATTGAAGGTATAGAACGACCCGCTCTAGGAGGCCCAATAATCGGATTTGCTCCAAATACGGCAATTATTGATATGGGATCCAATGTCGACTGTCGCCCAGGCCAAATGCTTAGTTTCGCAGTAATTGGAAGGGTATATGCTCACAGATTCTGGAAAATAGAAAATCCCAGAGTAGCTTTATTGAGCGTCGGAGCCGAAACAGGCAAAGGAAATAGACAAATTCGTGAAACGACCGAACTATTCCAAAATAGTCAGATAAACTTTGTAGGGAATATCGAGGCTGATCAGCTCACTAAGGGAATTGCAGAAGTTGTAATATGTGATGGGTTTGTAGGGAACATCGTCCTTAAACTCACTGAGGGATTGGGATCCGCATTAGCAAAAAGAGTCGGAGAAAAGTTAGAAAACCTCGTTCCGCTAGCAGTGTCTGAAAAAATTCAGACGGAAATTTACGAACTCACGAATGCACTTGAAGCCTTCGGAGGCGCCCCCTTGTTAGGAGTAAATGGCGTTAGTATAGTTGGACATGGACGATCAAAAGCGATTTCGATCACAAAAGCAATTGAAACTGCTAAGAACACCGTTGATATCAACCTAATCGAGAATCTCAATCAAGAGTTATCATCTGTTAGAAATCAAATGAACTCAGAAATTGATGCCAAAAGTAAACATCAAGAGGGATAAAGTGAATCAAATCAATGGAAACAAAAAAACTGCATTAGTTACTGGCGCTTCGAAAGGAATTGGAAGAGCAATTTCAATTCGTCTCGCCGAAATGGGAATTAATGTGGCCGTAAACTATAATACATCAAGTTCTCAAGCAGAAGATCTTGTGAAAACCCTGCAGGGAATCGGAGTCGAATCATTCGCTATCAAGGCTGATGTAAGTAACCTTGATGAGGTGGAAAAAATGATTCATCAGGTTAATGAAACTTGGGACGGAATTGATATTTTGGTAAATAACGCAGGGATTATTGACGATAATCTGTTAATCAGAATGAGTGTTGAGGCATGGGATAGGGTTATTTCTACAAATCTTAATGGAACTTTCTATTGTACTCGCGGAGTACTAAGAAACATGATTAAACAAAGATGGGGTCGAATTATCAATATTGGATCAGTTGTAGGCATAAGAGGAAACATAGGCCAGGCAAACTATTCTGCATCAAAAGCTGCGATCATTGGCTTTACAAAATCATTGGCAAAAGAGGTCGCCAAACGTGGAATCACCGTAAACACCGTCACTCCTGGATACATTAACACTGATACAGTTGACACACTTCCTAAAAAAACTAAAGACACTATCATGACCTGGATCCCACAAGGGCATTTTGGAGAAGCAGACGATATAGCTCACCTCGTAGCATTCATAGCCAGTGACAAATCAGATTACATGACTGGGCAAATCGTCAGTGTTGATGGGGGGATGGCAATTTAAGTTGCTGGCCAACGGATAACAACTATTTTGGATTTACTATGACTAATAATATGAAACAAGATTTCAAAGACAAAATTGTGTTGGTAACGGGCGGAAGCAGGGGAATAGGTCGAGCAATAGCTCTAGAATTCGCATCTAGGGGAGCGGATGTAGCATTCAACTACCATAGACGCCATATTGATGCAAAAAATACCCAAATAGAAATAGAAAAACTTGGAGTACGATGTCTTCGAATTCGTGCGCACTTGGCTGATCCAGATGCTATTGAATCCATGTTCGAAAAAATTAGGCAGGACCTTGGAAATCCAGATATCTTGATAAGTAATGCAGCATCAGGAATTCAGCGCCACTCGACCGAACTTGAACCAAAACATTGGGATTGGGCAATGAACATTAATGCACGAGCTGCATGGTTATGTGCTATAAACGCATCAAAGACAATGAATACCGGCGGGCATATTGTGAATATAACGAGCCAAGGTTCTCAAAGGGTCTTGCCATTTTACTTTTCTGTTGGAACATCTAAAGCAGCTTTAGAGGCAGCCACTAGATATCTAGCAATTGAATTAGCCCCAAAAGGCATCTCAGTAAATGCAGTTTCTGGAGGTTATGTACAAACTGAGGCTTTGAACTCTTTTCCTAATAAAGATGAAATGATAAAAAATTCTCAAACCCCGACCGGACAAATTGTTCAAGCAGATGACATAGCCAAAGTGGTTGCGTTTCTATGTACACCCGACGCATCGATGATCCGGGGACAAGTCATTGTGGTAGACGGAGGATCCGCTCTTCAAATCTGATTGGTGGTTATGTTTCGCAATGCACAGTGATATATTACCCACACATTAATTCTAAGCGCCTACGTACCCACGCAAAGTAGACTACATAGACGCCTATACCCATTTCTATACCCATTGGGAGTCTGATTTACCCATTAAAAGGGTTCTTCAACTAAATAATTTCCCTCAGAGTTGATGCCGCATACCATTTCCAGTTCTACCATTGGAGGACTACAGCCACCGCACTTCCATGAATCATCTTGATCTTTGTAATATTTGAACTCTTTGCAGTCATCACAATTTGCAGTAGGCGCAT
>CAZWTJ010000002.1:0-59656 GCA_964637555.1 uncultured Dehalococcoidia bacterium
CATTCAAGTTGGATCTAAACATAGCTGTATCAGGGAAAGGATCAGATGGTAACTCTTTTTCGACTACAATAAAGGAGCAGTTTACCCGTAGCGATGATTTTTATCCCAGCGCAGAACTGTCTATACCCAGCAACGGTATCCCGGACACGGACAAATACAAGCCATTTTCAATACCATCATCTACAGCTCAAAGTTTATTCTTAGCTACATCGCAGAGTAACTATGACGATAATTATAGAAAAGTCCGTGTAAATAATACTGAAGGTTATTTTGTAAAGAAGTCCCCGAGCACTCTAAGGGTTGGTCTTTTTGGAGACGTCAAATCTGAGGACTATGAAACAATGCGTGATTATATTGAAGTCCTGGCAGTCGTAGCTCCTGATTTAGATATAGCTTGGGCAAATAACATTTCAGAAGTCACGTTGCCGATACATTTGCTTTCATGCACTGAGCTCATAAATGAGACTATTGACCAGTATTGCAATACGTCCGGACCATCTGGTGGATTTTCGGATCAGTGGGGTTCGGGGAATCTTGCGACAGGGTGGGGTTTCATTCGTGTATCAGATCAACAAATGGGATCCAGACATACGTTAACCCATGAGTTTGGACATGCTATGGGTCTTTGGCATTCTGGAGTTGATAAGACTAGCATGGGGCCACCAAATAACCAGGCTGGCAACTGGGCTGCTCATGATTTAATGGTTATTGCTTTAATCCATAATTCTGCTGTGGTATCAGGTCAGGCCCGTGAAGAAATTAGAGTTGCATTTAATATAGCGGATGATGAATTGCAGGGTTACATTAACAATCCTGCTACGTTGTCAAATACGCCTGATGCAGCCTGGGTTGATCTTGGAGATAAGCTTAAGACCCAATTCAATAACTCATCAATGGGAAAACGGTTAGGAAGATAAATTCATCAGGTTTCTGGTACGGGTAGGAAAGCATCCGAGTGATTCGAATCCGTCCGTCGTCTCCATTAATTTTCTACAGAAATCTCTAATAAGGATTCACCTGTTTTTATTTGATCTGATTCTTTAACATTTATTTGTGTGACTATTCCGTCATAAGAAGAGCGTAAAATCTGCTGGATTTTCATCGTCTCTATCACACACAATTCAGTTCCCGAATGGACTTCATCCCCTTCCGAAACTAATATTGATACAACAACACCAGGCATAGGTGACACAAAACTTTGTTTTCCACTGTTGCGCTTAGATGGCTTACCATCAACGTCATTCTTAGATTGAATGCTTGCTAGCGAAACATGAAATTCTTCTCCGTCAACATTAGCTATTACAGGATCAGAATCTAAAGAATCTATTTTTACACTAAACCATTTATCGTTAATTTTTACTCTTAATGAATATGACATACCTTAATCTTAACTAATTATAGAAACGAATATCCCAGCGACTACTGCCGAACCTATCACTCCAGCAACATTTGGTGCCATAGCATGAGGTAATAAATAGTTATCAGAGTCTTCTTCTTGCCCTACTTGATGTGAAATCCTTGCCGCCATAGGCACTGCTGAAACACCTGCAGATCCTATCAAAGGATTAATCTTGTTTGATTTCTCTCTAATAAAAATATTCATTAATTTTGCAAATAACACTCCAAAGACTGTACCTAACACCAATGCCATCAAACCTAATGCCAATATTAGCGTTGTTTCTAACTGAAATATCTTATCTGCTGCTAGTTGTGCACCTATGGTGATCATTAAAAGTGTTGTCACCAAATTTAACAATTCATTGGACACAGTAGACGTAAGGCGGGGTACCACTCCACTTTCCTTGAAAATATTTCCTATCATAAACATAGCAATCAACGGTGCAGACTGAGGAACAATTAAAATAATTATTAGCATAGCAGCCATAGGGAAAATGATCTTTTTTGTCTTTGAAATTTCAGGAGCAGGCTTCATACGAATCAACCGTTCATTTCTTGTAGTAAGTAACTTCATGATTGGAGGTTGAATAATCGCCACCAACGCCATATATGAATATGCAACTACAGCCGTAATCCCTAAAAGTTCCGGAGCAATTCGTCCTGACAGGAAAATCGTTGTGGGGCCATCCGCTCCACCAATAATTGAAATTACTGCCGATTGTGCAATAGAAAAGCCTTCAAACCCGGGGATTAAACTGCTCATGATTGCTGCCCAAAACGCAATGAAAATCCCGATTTGTGCTGCCGCACCTAATAATAGTGTCTTAGGATTCGAAATGAGCGGACCAAAGTCTGTCATAGCTCCAAGCCCCAAAAATATCAAAGGTGGTAGAATGTTCCAATGTGCAAGCCCATAATGAAAAATCACTCCTATTATTCCGGAATCTTGGGCTAAATCGGAGCTTGGGCTGAACAAAGTAATTCCAGTTAATGGCAGATTTCCTACAATTATTCCTAATCCAATCGGAAGTAATTCATATGGTTCAACATTTTTTCTTATTGCCAACAAAACAAATAAAACACCAACACTTATCATTACAATTTCTTGCCAACTGATATGAGTAAGTCCCATATTTTCGAGTATATTAATTAATTCTGGCATCTAGCATTTCACTTTGGGTTTTTATCTTTAAACTTCATCACAGTTACTGCAATAGCCGCAGCTTTAGCTGCTTCATGGCTTTTCTCGCGGTTGGATATAAAAAAACTTCTAGATCCTAAAAAATTTGCAAGCTTAATGGAAACCAACAAAGAAGTAATCACGAAAAAAGCAATTGAGATCGCTGTGAGCGATATACTTGCTGCCTCTATGATTACTTGAGAATCCATTTACACACAATTAATTTTGATTAAATATAAGTTCTATGCATAATATAAACTAATTTAAAAGTATATTCATAGTGTTGGCTATATTTTAACTTTACGCTGTTTCATCATTTTGAGACAATAAAATAATTCACTCTCTCATAGGAATCTAATATGCCCAGAATTATTGATTTGAATGCAGACATGGGGGAAAGCTTTGGCAGTTACAAAATGGGAAATGACGAAAAGTTACTCCCGTTGATTTCATCAGCTAATATCGCCTGCGGTTTTCATGCAGGTGATCCCAATTGGATGAAACACACTGTCGAAACAGCATCAAAAAACATGGTGGAGATTGGAGCTCACGCGTCATATTTTGATTTACGAGGGTTTGGAAGAAGGAGTATCCCATCTTCCATACAGGAAATAAAAAATGACATTACTTATCAACTTGGAGCGTTACAAGCTTTCTCATCATCCAAACCCCTCCAACACTTAAAGCCACATGGTGCTTTGTATAATGATGCTGTTGAAAACACACAAATCGCCGTGGCTATATGTGAAGTAATTATGGAGTTTAATTCCGAAATGTTTTTGTTGGCTCTCTCGGGCTCTAAATGGGTTGAAATAGCAACTAATATGGGTATTAAAGTAGCTAGAGAATCTTTTGCCGATAGAACATTGCTAGAAGACGGATCTCTTGCTCCACGATCTGATCGCGGAGCAGTTTTACATGAAGTGGATGATGTAATACAAAATGGCCTTAGAATTGCAACTGAAGGAAGAGCACTTTTAAAGAATGGTGGGACTATTGAAATTGAATCCGACAGCATTTGTATTCATGGAGACACCCCAAATGCTGTTAAGATGGCTGAATCACTTAGAAATGAATTAATTTCTAGAGAATTTCTGATTCAACCACTTTCTAAAACAATCAACACTTAAGAGAAAATTAATGTATGACTCTCCAATATTTTTAAATGCCGGGGACAAAGCCATCGTAGTAGAATTTGGTGATACCATCGACCCCGACACAAATAAAATTGTTCACAACCTCAACAATAAAATCTCATCTATTAGCATTGAAGGAATTATTGATACTGTACCCTCTTATAAATCAATTTTAATTATGTTTGAGCCGTTACAAATTTCGTCAAGCGAAATCCAATCAAAAATAATAAAAGAACTAGAAATAATTAATAACGAAGAAAATATTGCAAAATTTATTGTCCATATACCTACATTATATGGCGGTGATTTTGGACCGGATTTAGCTTTTGTGGGTGAGCACACTAATTTGGATCAATCAGAGGTAATAAATTTACACTCTTCGGCAAAATATCTGGTCTACATGATGGGGTTTAGCCCTGGTTTTCCTTATTTAGGAGGCCTCCCTACCAAATTAGAAACCCCTCGAATGGATACTCCAAGGACCAATATTAGTGGAGGGTCAGTTGGGATTGCAGACAAACAAACTGGAATCTACCCAGTTGATAGTCCTGGAGGATGGAGAATTATAGGAAGAACGCCAATAAAATTATTCGATCAAAATAACACCCCCCCTACCCTTTTGATCCCTGGGAATTACTTAAAATTTGATCCAATACCCGATTTGGATTCATATATGGAAATCGAAGCAAAATACCTTCAAGGATTATTTGAACCTTTTGTGGAAGAAGTCAATGAGTAATAATCTTATAGAAATTATAGAACCTGGAGTATTATCAACTATCCAGGATTTGGGAAGGTTTGGATATCAGAAATATGGTGTGCCTGTTTCTGGTGCTATGGATCAATTCGCATACAGAGTCGGGAACATCTTAACAAACAATAATCAAAATTCTGCATCGATTGAGACTACCGTTTTTGGGTTAAAGTTCAAATTTTTAAAAGATTCAGTTTTCGCTTTAACTGGTGGAAATTTAGATCCATCTATTAATCAAAAACCTATAATGATGTGGCAATCAATTATTGCAAAAGAAAACGATATCCTTGAATTCCAAACACCGATGGATGGTTGCAGATCCTACATATCATTTGAGGGAGGGATTTCACTTCCAGATATTTTAGGAAGCAAATCTACTTACGTTAATTCGAATCTAGGTGGCTTTCACGGCCGTTCACTACTCAGTGGTGACATTCTAACAAACGAACAAACTTTTGAACCTAACAAATACGTACACAGAAGATTTCCTCCAAAATTACTGGCACCAAATTATGGACATGATCATGAAATAAGAGTGATTTTAGGCCCACAACAACGATCATTCACAGCAAAAGGCATCGAAACTTTTCAAGAGTCAGAATATATTGTATCTGATCAATCCAACAGAATAGGATATAGATTAGAAGGTCCTAAAATCGAACACTTCGGCAGCTCCGATATACTATCAGACGGTACCATGATGGGTTCAATACAGGTTCCGGGAAATGGAAATCCTATAATATTAATGTCCGATCGAGGAGTTACTGGAGGATATCCTAAAATTGCTACTGTCATTTCTTCTGATATTAGTAAAATCGCACAAGCCCTACCCGGAGATAAAATTAAATTCCTTGTCATATCTAATCGTGAAGCAGAATCAATCCTTACTTCAACTGAGAACCTAATATCGAACATTGCGGAAACATCTTCAGACTCAATTGATCAAAGGCTAAACATACTAGTCAACGACATATCTTATGAAGTAATTGACGAACAAAATGAAATCATAACTACCTCAGAAGAATTCTCGGAAATTGACGCACAAATTATATCTGCTAGAGTCAAAAATGCTAATGAAATTCATAATTTCAATATTGAGGTACGGAGGCAGTCAGAATGAACGAACGCATTTGCATATTTGGCGTAGGAGCTGTGGGAAGCTATATAGGTGGACACCTTACAAAAGCTGGCCACGATGTCACTCTGATTGACATGTGGGGTTCACATATTGATTCAATGAGCGATCATGGATTAACCATCAATGATTTAAACTTTTCAAATTGTGTAAAAGTTAATGCTATACATTTAACTGATACTATTAATATCCTCGGAAAATTTGACATTATATTTGTATGTGTTAAATCTTTTGACACAGAATGGGCTTCTCATTATGTTAAAAACATTGTCAAACCAAATGGAATAGTAATCTCTGCTCAAAATTGTATGAACGACACCAAAATTTCTTCAATCGTCGGAGCTAATCAAGCAATTGGGATGGTAATGTCAACAATATCGGTCGCACTTTGGGAACCTGCAGTAGTAACGCGAGGTGGGGCAACAGGAAAAGAACGAGGATATGTTATTTTTCGAATCGGGGAACTTCATGGAAGAATCACTGAAAGAGTCAACAGACTAGTTGAAATTATGGGTGATGTAGACACTGCAACTCCTACATCAAATATTTGGGGAGAACGCTGGTCAAAACTTGCAGCAAATGCAAGTTCAAACCCTGTACAAGGAATGACAGGATTGGCATCTGCATTAGGATCTAGTCCCGATGCTAGGAGGATACAAATTGAGATAGCTAAAGAGGTTATACAAGTTGGAATGGCCTTAGGCTTCAATATAGAAGAATTTAAGGGGTTTCCAGCAGAAAAATGGGCTAATGCTGATGATGGATCTATTTTTGAAGAATTAGATGAATTATTTGTTACAGAATTAAAACCAGAAGGCACAGATCACTTCTCATCAATGGCTCAAGACACATCAAAAAAGAGGCATTCCGAAGTACAATATATGAATGGGTTCATATCAAATGAGGGTCGGAAAATAGGAATCCCAACTCCTGCTAACGACGCAGTAACAGCAATAATTTCAGAAATTGATCTTCAAAAATCTAGGCCTACCCCAGAAAACATTAAACGCGCACTTGAGATGATGTAGAAAAATAATTAATGATGAACGAAATACTTTTACAAATTATAGATTTCTTGTCCTCTATATCAAATTGGTTGCTTACCTTTTCAGATAATAGTTGGGCATTTATTGTTTTACCAATTGCTGTAATGGTTGAATCTATATTCAGTCCTATCCCGCCAGATCCTTTGATAATTGTAATGTCAATTTCTAACCCTGAGCTTTCATTTTTATTTTCACTGATAGCTACATTATTTTCCGTAATTGGCGGCATAATTGGATATTGGGTCGGAAACAAATTTGGTAGGGGTTGGACAAAGAAATTTGTTTCAGAAGAGAAATTTATGAAAGCGGAAAAACTTTTTACAAAATACGGCGTCTGGGCAATCGCGATAGCCGCAATTTCACCTCTGCCTTACAAGATTTTTACAATTACTGCAGGAATCATGAATTACAACCTAAAGAATTTTATCATTGTCTCACTAATAGCCCGCGGTGTAAGATTTTTCTTTTTGGGAGGGCTACTATTTATTTTTGGTGAAAAAATTGCCACTTTTATGGACAACCAATCCGATCTTCTATTGATTGCAGGAGTCATACTCTTAATTTTATGCCTTCTTATCCCATGGATATATTTTATAAATCCATTTTCTCGACAGCGAAACATTTAAAAATATATTTTTTTACCGACATTTCTTAATCTATCCAATACATTCCTATGTACGATATATGTTAATATGACGCTGTATTCTCGACTTTATCAAAGGAGATCAACTTGAATAATTCTGTATTAATACCAAAAAACACTTACAAAGTAGTTGGCACCAATCCCGCAAGGCATGATGCAATTGATAAGGTCACAGGAAAAGCTCAATATGGAGCAGATATTTCTTTGCCGGGTATGTTATTCGGAAAAATTCTCCGTAGCCCACATGCTCACGCTAGAATTCGTTCAATCGACATTTCTGGAGCAGAAAATTCACCTGAAGTCAAAGCTGTAATCACTGCATCAGACTTTCCTAAACAACCTCCTCCTTCTCAAATTCCAGAATTAGGAAAGCCTATTTCTCAAAATATACTCGCCTATGACAAAGTTTTTTATAAAGGGCATGCTGTAGCAGCCATATCTGCAACAAGTTTACAAGCAGCTGAAGAAGCTATAAATTTAATTAAAATTGATTATGAAATACTAGATCCAGTGACAACTGTAGAAGATGCAATTAAAGAAAATGCCCCAAAATTACATACTCACTGGAAAGACAAGGTAGATGATCCTTTAGTTTCAGGCAACATTGCATCACATTTACAATTTAAATTCGGGGACCCAACATCTGGATTCAAAGATGCCGATATCGTGATAGAGCGTGAATTTAGAACAAAATCTGTACACCAAGGATATATAGAACCTCATACTGCGACCGCCTCGTGGACACCAAAAGGTAGACTTTCTATCTGGTGTAGCAGCCAAGGGCAATTTGGAGTACGTGATAACACAGCATCAATACTTGGAATACCTAATTCATCAATCCAAGTAATACCAATGGAAATTGGAGGTGGATTCGGAGGCAAAAACCCAATCTATCTTGAACCAATCGCCTCGATGTTATCTAAAAAAAGCGGTTATCCAGTGAAAATGACTATGACTAGGTCCGAAATAATTGAAGCCACAGGGCCAACCTCAGGAAGTTATTGCAAAGTGAAGATTGGATCGACTAAGGATGGCAAGTTAACGGCTGCAAAAGCCTCTTTATATTTTGAGGCAGGGGCATTCCCTGGAGCCCCCATCTCAGGAGCTTCTGCCGCGATTTTTTCTCCTTACAAAATCGCTAATCTGCAAATCGATGGATTTGACGTAGTAAATAACAAACCAAAAACTGCAGCCTATCGAGCTCCTGGCGCACCTATAGCTATGTTTTCAGTCGAAAGTTTAATGGAAGAAATTGCCGCGAAACTACAAATCAACTCAATGCAATTCAGATTGTCAAATGTTGCAGTCGAAGGAGACAGAAGGGCTGATGGTCTAATTAATGGTGTCATTGGTGCAAAAGAAGTAATGGAAGCCGTTATAGAGCATCCTCATTATAAGTCACCCCTTACAGAACCACACCAAGGTAGAGGTGTGAGTATGGGTTTTTGTCGAAACAATACTGGAATGGCAAGTGCTATCGCAAATGTTATTTCAGATGGCAGAGTCAGCTTGGTTGAAGGTTCTGTAGATATCGGAGGTAGCAGAACTGCTGCAGCCCAAATGTTTGCAGAAGTTCTCGGAATTTCGGTCGAAAATGTGATACCAAAAGTAGGAGATACTGACAGTATTGGATTTACCAGCAACACTGGTGGAAGTAGTGTTGCATATAAAACAGGATGGGCTGTTTTCGAAGCAGCAAAAGATGTAAAACGCCAATTAATAGAACGTGCGGCAAAATTATGGGATTCTAATATCAAAGATCTCGAATATAAAGATGGAATAATTGAACACAAATCAGATTCAGAATTAAAATTGACTTTCTCTGAAATTTCGAAATTGCTACCTGAAACTGGTGGTCCAGTAGTTGGTAGGGCTAATTTAAATCCCGCAGGTTCTGGCGGATCTTATGCAGCCAATATAATAGATGTGGAAGTAGACCCTGAAACAGGAAAAGTAGACATCCTTAAAGTCACAGCATTCCAAGATGTTGGAACGGCAATATACCCAGTTCATGTAGAGGGTCAAATTCAAGGCGGAACCGCACAAGGAATAGGATGGGCACTTAACGAAGAATATTTCATGGGACCCGATGGTAGTGTAGTCAATACAAGTCTTCTTGACTATAGAATGCCAACTTCTCTTGACTTACCAATGATAAATACAGAAATAATCGAAGTACCAAACCCAAACCATCCCTATGGAGTCAGAGGAGTGGGTGAAGCAAACATCGTTCCCCCATTAGCGGCATTAAGTAATGCGATTTTTGATGCGACAGGTGTACATATCAGAAATTTACCTATGACCCCACAGAATGTGAAAAAATCATTAATTTCTGAATAAATTTCTTTACAATATATTTCATGGTGATTGATTGGATTATCTGCCACTAAAGGGCCTGAAAGTCATAGAATTACCTTCTGGACAAGCAGGCGCTTATTGTGGAAGGTTGTTTCATCAATATGGGGCTCAAGTAACTAGAATAAGTTGTCCAGCAGAAGAATCAAATGATCTAGATCAGAATGCAGAATATTTACACATTGGGAAAAGCATTCTAGAATTCAATTTTAATTCAGATTATGACACCAAGAAGCTCAATTCTCTCCTATCAAAATGCCACATCCTAATTCATTCATCAAATTGGACTTCAAACAAAAATCTTGATCCTAAAGAAATAAATAATCCAAAATTAATTTCCATTTCAATCAGTAATATGGGATCGAGTGGACCACTTAATAACTTAGAAACAACAGATTTAATTTTACAAGCTACTTCTGGAATTATGTCTCTATCAAGTTCTGAAAATGGGATACCACTTAAAATCCCCGGAAATACATCGTATTTTCACGCCGGATCTTATGCTTATTCAGCAGCATTATTCGCATTGATTGGTATGAATGAATCTGGAACAGGTTCAACAGTTGAAATTTCCGTTCTAGAGTCAATTCTACCGATCATTGCACCTTCACTTCTTCATTCCACATATACTGATTTACCTGATAATCAATTAGTCCGAACGAATAACCACCTAGTCCAATGTAAAGATGGAAAAGTTTTCATAAACAGCCGAGACCAAGCAAGTCTGGAAGTAATAGAAGCTGTTTTCAACATCAAACTCCAAAAGCTTCCTGAGGATGATCCGGAGACTATTATTCTTCAGAATAGTATTTTAGAAGAATGTTTTCGAAACTTGACCATGAATGAAATATTCCAAAAGTTGTCCCCCCTAGGAATATTAGTTGGAATGAAATTACCATTATCAAACTTAGTCAAAAACGAACATCTAAAATCTCGTCAATTTTTCGACAATATTGATTACTTTTCAAATGATCAAATTCCAATTCCTGGGTTGCCTTTCAAAATTATTAAATCAAGTGGAAAATCTAAAAACCATCGCCGAATTAATCAAAAATCTTCTAATCACATGAATTTAAATTCATGTGATATTTCACATAATAAAAACCATGAATATAGAGAAAAAACTAACGCGTCAAATGAAGAGTTAAATCCACTTCCATTGAAAAATATTAGGGTAGTAGCATTAACTCATACTTGGTCTGGCGCATTAACATCTCAATTACTTGGTTCTTTAGGTGCTGAGGTGATCCAAATAGAATCTCCAACTCGACCAGATTTGTGGAGAGGCCCAATTGAAGACATAAATACCAATGATTATCCGTACGATTTTGATGATCAAACACCGTATAATCATTATTACAATTTTAACGCCGTTAACCAAAACAAACTCGGAATGACTCTAGACTTAGCGTCAATAGAAGGACGAGAAAAATTTTTAGACTTGGTAAGAATTTCAGATATTGTTGTTGAAAATTTCTCATTAAGAGTCTTAAAAAACTTAAACCTAGAATTCCAAACTCTTCTCAATGTAAACCCTTCTCTCATAATGCTTAGAATGCCTGGTTATGGAACATTTGGTGAGTATTCTTTATCCCCCGCAAATGGATCATGTATTGAATTAATGACCGGAATTCCATCTATATTGAACTATTCACCTCCGTTATCCTCCATAATGCATACTGACGTAATTGCTGGAAACCTTGGGTTAGCAGCTGTATTAACAGGATTGTTTGCAAAGTTGCATTCTGGAAAAGGGCAGTTAATCGATTTGTCACAACAAGAAACAGCATTGTCATTTTTTGGAGATATGTTAGGTGTTCGAGATCCTCAAAATCAATTCATAGAAAATGCCAGCCTTGAAATGTCACCTCACGGAGCATTCAAGTGTGCTGGAAACAATTCGTGGATAGCCATAGCAATTAGGAACGAGAAAGAGTGGCGAGCATTTTGTCGTGTGACAAAAAACAGAGTCTGGCTGAAAAGAAAAGAATTTTCTAACCTAATCAACCGCCTTAAAAACAACGTTTTATTACATGAAGTCATCAACAATTGGTCTCAAACAGTAGAAGTAGATGAAATCGAAACCTTACTCCAGTCAGCATCAATTCCTGCTATGAAAATTGCATCTATTAGTGATCTAAAAGAAAATCTTCACCTAAAAAATCGCAATGTATTCAAGGAAATTTCTCGTAATCAACAAGAGAAAGATTATTTCGTAAATACTCCCTTCATACTTAACAATCATAGGATTATAAATTCTCAAAAAGCTCCTGAATTTGGACAAGACAACTATCACATACTTTCCTCAATTCTTGGCCTTAGTGAGCATGAAATTGAAATTTTGCATACTAATGAAATCACTGGAAATCATATAAAGTAAAATCGTTTCGTATATACTATCTACCAATCCATAACAAATGAGGAGAAACCATGCACGATTCCGATATTGTAATCATAAACGGTGCTAGAACACCTATAGGTAGATTCGGAGGATCATTGAAAGACTTAACAGTAATTGATTTAGCTGTTACTGCTATGACTGCAGCTATGGAAAATAGCAAAATTAATCCAGATCAAATTGATGAAGTAATTATGGGACACTCTAGACAAGCCGGATGTGGACCAAATGCTCCGAGAATAGCATCTGTGAAAGCAGGTATTCCTGACAATGTACCTGCATATGGAATCCAAATGGCATGCATAGCGGGGATGAAATCAATTATGCTAGCAGCAGACAGTATAAGACTTGGAAGATCAGATATTGTCTTAGCCGGCGGTATGGAACACCACAGTAGCGTACCTTATCTTGCAGTTAACCAACGCTGGGGATCAAAAGTAGGTGATGTAAATTTAATTGATGCAATGTTCAGTGATGGATATAAATGTGGAATTGAAGGGAAGTTAATGGGTGATCTAACTGATGACCTTGCCCTTAAATATGAAATAGATAGAACAGATCAAGAGATTTTTTCTTTAGATAGCCAAAAGAAATATCAACAAGCAAAACAAAGTGGATTCTACAAAAATGTAATAGCTCCAATAGAAATTAAAAAACCACGAGGAAATACTTTAATTATTGATGAAGATGAATGCCCCAGAGAGGATACCTCTCTGGAGGGATTAGCAAAACTCAGGCCATCATTTAACAAAACAGGAACTATCACAGCTGGTACTTCTCCACCAATATCAGATGCTGCATGCTGTGTAATTGTCACTTCCTACAAAAAAGCTAAAGAATTAAATTTAACACCTCTCGGTACAATCAAGTCATACGAAATGTCAGCGGTGGAGGCTAAATCCTTTGGTCTCGGACCAATTGAAGCATTCAAAAACGCTGTTACTTCTGCAAATCTAGAGATTGAGGATATTAAACTAATTGAAATTAATGAAGCATTTGCAGCACAGGTGATAGCTCTAAGTAAAGAATTAGACATTGATACTGACATACTCAATGTCAATGGTGGATCAGTTGCGATGGGACATCCTACAGGAATGTCAGGTGCGAGACTGCCACTGGAATTACTACATGCTTTAAATGACCATGATAAACAATTTGGTATAGCAGGAATTTGCGGAAATGGTGGTCATGGTGCTGCAATGGTTCTAGAAAGATTTTCATCCAATTAATGATTCTTATGAAATTCAATTATGCAGTTCAAGTGAGGAAATATGAAAGTCAATAAAATTGAAACATTAGTTGTAAAAAATGAGCCTATACATCGTTTTGAAAATGATCCTCCAAAATATGTTGGTGGAAGATACTTATTATTTGTTTTGGTTGAAACAAGTGATGGAATTATTGGATTGGGTGAACGACCCACTGGGGGTGTCATACCAAACTCTGAAGATTTGAAATCACATGTCGAAATAATTCATGAAATCTCTAGAAAATATCTCATTGGCCAAAACCCTTTCAATATAGAAAGTTTTTGGCTCAAGGCATTTGCCGAAAGACACGATTTAAGACATCCTAGCCTCTATTCCACTCCTGCGATCAGTGCACTTGAAATCGCATGTTGGGACATAATAGGAAAATCTACTAGTCAACCGATTTATAATTTATTAGGAGGTCAATATCACGAAACACTCAGATCATATGCCTATATGCCATCACCTAGTTCAGGTTTTTCTGAAAATCCTGAACTAGCTGGAGAAATAGCACTTCAATTAGTAGAAAGTGGTAATTCTGCATGTAAAATTGACCCTTTCCCACCCGGATTCCCATCACCTCGCAATGTTTCATTATCTGAAATCAATGCAGCTAGAAGAATTTTCGAAAGTATTCGAAATGCTGTTGGAGATAAACTTGAGGTCGGAATTGGAACGCACGGTCAAATGACAACTTATAGTGCAATTAGAGTTGCCAAAGCCTTAGAAGAATATAGTCCTTTATGGTTTGAAGAACCAGTACATCCAGAAAATGTCAGTGAAATGGCTCGAATCGCTTCGCACACCAGTATTCCCATCGCAACAGGTGAAAGACTTGCGACAAAGTTCGAGTTTTCAGAAGTTCTAAAACAACAAGCTGCTCAAATAATCCAATTAGATGTGGGTCAATGCGGAGGAATATTAGAATCTAAAAAAATTGCAGGTATTGCCGAAACACATTATGCCTTAATTGCACCACACATGTATTGTGGACCTATTGCAGCATCTGCAGCGATACAATTAGACACTTGTACACCAAATTTTTTGATCCAAGAAGCAAATCAATCACCATTACATGAAAGAATATTTACCGAACCTTTAGGTTTGAAAAATGGTCACATTGTACCTTCATCTAAACCAGGACTAGGAATTGAACTCAACATGGAAGAACTTAAAACCCGTGTAGTTGATCATCAAATTTCAAATTAATTTCTAGATCTAATATACTGCAAAGGCCAAATACTATCTTGTTGGTCTAAAATAACTTGTGCTTGCATAGGCCAATATGGATTTCGTAATAGTTCTCTTCCTAAAAATATTACATCTGATTCACCATTCTTTAGAATTTGTTCCGACTGAACTGGTTCAGTAATCAAACCAACTGATCCAGTCAATATAGATGATGAATGTCGGATGACATTAGCAAATGGAACTTGGTAACCGGGATATGAATCAATTATTTGGTCATTAGAATTGCCTCCAGAAGAACAATCAATCATATCTACTCCAACTGTCTTTAACATCTTTGAAAATTCGATTGAATCTTCAATGTCCCAACCTCCATCAACATACTCACTAGAAGAAATCCTTGCAATCAATGGCATTGATTCTGGAATTATATTTCTAATAGTTTCGACTATTTCAAAGGCAAATTTACAGCGTCTCTTAAAATTTCCACCATATTCATCATCACGAAAATTTGAAGTGGGTGATAAAAATTGGTTTATAAGATATCCATGAGCAAAATGTAATTCCAAAACTTTAAATCCAGCCTCGACTGAATACAATGCTGAATTTCCAAAGGAAGAAATAATATGATCAATATCTTCTAAAGACATCTCATTAGGAACTAATGAGTCCGCATCAAATGCTATTGGACTTGGAGCAAAAGTTTCCCATCCATCTTCTTCAGGAAGTAACATTTCCCGATTTTTCCATGGTCTATCATGTGAAGCTTTTCGACCAGCATGAGCTAACTGAATTGCAGGAGTCGCCCCTTGAGAAGTAATAAAATTCGTTATTCGTTCAAATTTTTCTGCTTGTTTAGTAGACCAAATGCCCAAGTCATAAGGGGAAATCCTGCCTTCAGGAGAAACAGAAGATGCCTCAGCCATCACCAGTCCTGCACCACCAACTGCCCTTGTGCCCAAATGTACGAAATGCCAATCTGAAGGAACTCCATCCATATTATCTACTGAGTACTGACACATAGGAGATACAAAAATCCTATTACGAATTGTTTCTCCACGTATCGTAATTGGAGTAAATAAATAGCTCATTATCACTCTCCTGAGAAATTATTATACTGGGATAGCAATCGAAATTCTCTCGGAATCCCCAATAACTCTGGTTGTATGACCTTGTCCCGAAATATCTTCAGCAAGCATAATATCGCCGATACCTAAATTGAATTTTGTTCCATCTCCTAAACCAATCTCTACTTGTCCTTGCAATGTAACAATGAATTGCCGACGTGGTGCTACATGCCAATCCATAAAATTACCTGCTTCATGTTTCCGAAACACTATGGAACTAGCATCCATTGACTTTGGAGGAGAATAATCAACTTCCATATGCGATTTTCCATCATCACCAGAATATAACCTATAAAACATTTTTCCTCCTGTTATTACTCATCGCGTCCAAGTTCCAAATACCCCTCGATCTATTTTTTGTACATGACTAGGATTTGTTAATTCAACTTGAAATATACTAACTTCTTCGTTAGTCGGTAGAGGGGTTCTATCTTGCTCATAGCCTAACAAACCTGAAAAAATAATTCTTGTCCCATCTGCAGACCATGGAGAATGTGAAATAGAATATTGATCAAAAAACATGTAAGCAATCAACTGCATTTGACTGGGCTTAAAGTCGGGGAGATACGTAATATTTCCTTCAAGATCAGAAACAGCAAATCTAAGTGATCCATATCCTTTGTCTGACAATGTCACATAACAAATTTGGTCGCCTTTCGGTGACCAAAACATACATAACAATGGATCAAATGTAAGAATTTCTTTAGAAAAGCTTTTGGTATCAATTACATATGTATTGTTATAGTAACCTCTCTCATTATCGAGATTTTCTGACAGTGCAAGATGTTTCCCTGATGAACTCCACATAAATGTTGCAGAGCCTTCAACATCTAGAACACTTGAAAAATCTCCTTCGATATTTACCATGCCAATATTCTGTTTATTATTTTCAGAATCAATTCCAATTAGACAAGAATTTTCTTTTGGAGACCACATTGGACACATACATAATGAAGAATTCCATCCGAGTTTGTTTATGTCACCAGAAATAACATTAACTAAATAATATGAATCAGATACATGTGCAAACAAAAAATTAGAATCACATGACCATGAAAAATATATTGGAGCGCCGTCAATTTTCTGTATTAAATTGGAAGTGTCGCGTTCTAGAATGAATAATGTCATTCCTCCTTCGATAGTCTGAGTGATGAGCGCAATTTTTGATGAATCCGGGGACCACAAGGCATAATGTGGAGTATCAGCTGAAATCATACCTGTCCCCACTTGATTAGTATAAATCAAATGAGGAATAGGACCATCTTGTAAATTCAACTCATACAAAGCGCTAACATCTTTTTGATTGTGTCCTGGAACGACTCGAGTTCCAGAAAAAAGTATTCGTTCATTATTTTGTGAAAACGTCGGCCATGAAAGTTGCATATCAGGCTGATGAATACTTTTAAGCAAATTTAATTCTAAGTCTACGACTTTGACATTACCCGTGTTTGTTACATAAGCGATAGCATTTGTCATATATTCAGAACCTCAAATTTAATATACCAAATTTTTGGAAACTTTCATAAGATAATAAGTAACTTTTTCTAAGGTCATAAACAAGATATACTTCATAAAATTGTACATGGAGGATGTGATGCAACCAGGTATACCAGAAGAAAATGAAGTATTGAACTATTTCAAAACCTTGAGCAATTGGAACAGATGGGGATCTGATGACCAATTAGGCACTTTGAATTATTTGTCAGAAACAAAAACTCTCAATGCAACCAGAGAAGTAAAACATGGAAAGACAATCTCTTGTGCAAGAACAATTTCGTGGGAGCCTTCTCCTGATTCACAAATTCCACCTGTTCATTTTATGGTTGAAAGTGGTGAAGGTTGGGAAAATGAAAATAAGATTTCCAACAGGAAATCCCAGGCATCCACTGACTATTTTGGTCTAATATTTCATGGTCACACAATTACACATATGGATAGCCTTGCACATTTTTTCTGGAATGGAAGGGCTTATAACAATCAACCTTCACATCTAGTTTCAACAAGCATGGGTGCGACAATAGAATCAATAGAATTAGCAAAAGAAGGAATCATCACTAGAGGAATCCTAGTGGACATACCACTACTAAAAGACATCGAATGGCTAAATAGAGGGACAGGGGTAATGCCTGAAGATATTATTGAAGCAGAAAAGAAATTTGGTTTCAAAATACAATCTGGGGATGTACTGCTAGTGCGAACAGGGCAATTACACAGAAGAAATACTGAAGGTGCCGTTGACCCAAGAGTTGAAGGTTCTACTGCATGCCAAGCTGCATGTTTGCCATTATTCCACGAGAGAGAAATATCTATATTGGGTTCAGATACAGGTAATGATGTGATGCCACAACAATACAAGGCTCTCACAAACCCAATTCATCAAATAGGAATAGTCGGAATGGGACTATGGATTTTAGACAATGCAAACTTAGAAGAACTAGCAAAAGAATGTAAAAAAAGAAAGCAGTGGAGCTTTCTAATAAACATATTGCCACTAAGATTGCAAAACACCACAGGATCCCCAGTAAATCCAATAGCAGTGTTTTAACTTGACATCAATTTACTAGTGTTCTAAAATGTTCTATAAGTTTATGCCGGAGATTAAAAATGCTAAAAAATGGAGAACAATTTTCATTTCCTGAGTTTCCAAAAAATCCAGAAATAAAGGATTCACATGTTAACTGTTGCGAAGTACAAGTTGGCCACACTGTCCAGTATATTGGGAAAAACTGGAATGGACCTAAACTAGGCTCTATAGGAACCATTTGTGCAAAGCGCGTATCGACTGCTACCGTACAACTAATAAATGGAGTTAAATGGACAATCCCCTACTCTATGCTTGCTGCATATGATAGTAGTAATGCCATGGAACTTTCCCTCGTATGAGCCTCAAGTTGTTATATTCAAATATAATTTCGAATTCAAGAATTCCCAGGACTCTGGCTTCTAAGAAAATCTTCCAATTCTTCAACTACTGACTCATGGTTTGGAATTTCATCCAGACTTACACTAGAAGAATCATAATTCTCTTCTAACTGACTGACATACGAGGAAATTTCTGGATCGTCCTCAATAGCCTTATCCATTTGAACATCAAAACGTTCAGCAGAAATTTTCAGTTCCGACAAATCTATTTGAATCTCACAAATCTCTTTTAAATTCTTGAGTAAAGTATAAGCAGCTCTGGGGTTAGTATTTGAATTTACATAATGAGAACAATGTACCCACAAACTTGTATGGATTATATCTTCAGACTTACATGCATCCACGAACAAACTATGAATGCTTGTAGGGCCTTGGTATTTTGACTTTCTGACCCCGGACCATTCAATTTTCTTTGCCTCTTGGGTAGACGTTGAAGAACCACTAATTCTTAAAGGTCTAGTATGGGGCACCGCGTCAAGTAATGATCCAACAGAAATAATCTTGTCTACTTTTTGTTCTGACACAATTTGAAAAACTAAAGAAATGAATTTCTTCCACTTAATGTTGGGCTCAGTACCATTTAAAAGAATTATGTTTCTATCCTTCTGTTGAAATGAGTGGCAATAAAAGTCATTTTCTGGCCAAAGTATCACTCGTTCATTATTTTGCCCAATTCTAACCTCTGGACGCTCTTCAGAAAAAACAAAAAACTCTTCTGGATCAATCTCCGCAAATTTTAATGCAGGAAGACCCTGAATCAAAAAGTTTATTGCGTCAGTTGCGGCTTGGGAAGCATCAGGCCATCCAGCGAATGCAACAATAAGTGTAGAAGGGCGAATTTGGGGTTCTAGGTGTTTAATTATATTATTCATTTCAGTCCCAAAAAGTTTTCAATACCTTCCCATTATACGGCGGAATTTATATCTGCACAAATCAATTTTCTACGAGCATGTTGTAAGCTAACGCAGTCATAATTTTGGCTCCAGAAACCAAACTTTTTATTCCCACCGACTCATCTGTTCCATGCACATTGTTCTTTGATTGATCATCTTGTGGATGTGCTCCAGTAAAACCGTACGTTAAAACGCCGATAGGACGAGTAAATCTAGAATCGGTAAATCCCGTGCTCAGAGATGGAATCCATTGGATTTCAGGGTTTGCTAGAACTATGGACGTAGCATGAGAAATTTGAGTTGCAAGTTCGCTATTAAATTCAGATGAATTCGGAACTGCCATGTAATCAATTTCATATGATATTCCATCAATATCATTAAGAATATTATCTAATTGATTACGAACATAATCTTCATCTTGGTTGGGTAACGTTCTTACATCACATGTTAAGTTTATCGTCTCAGGTACACTATTTGATTTAATTCCACCATTAACCATAGTTGGAGTAAGAGTCATTCTTGAACTAGCTTTCAAAATTGATGCTAATGAAGGGTTTGTCAATTCAACATCTTGAATAATTTGATCAATATTTTCACTGGTTGGTTTGTCTTCAATTGCGAAGTTTGATAGGTAATCAAAAATTGGGCCAGAGACATCTTTTTCAGGAGCGTAATTCTCAATAGAAGACAAAACTTTACTAAATGTAAAAAGTGCATTTTCACCCTGCCATGGGACAGATGCGTGTGAGCTAGAGCCACGAACCGTAATTTCAATCTGCAGTCTACCCTTCTCACCAACACCTAAAAGATATGCCAAATTCCCTGCCGCATCCACTGGAATTCCTCCACCTTCATTTACAGCAAAAGGAGCATCAATTAAATCTGCGTGATTTTCAGCCAACCACTTAAATCCATATCTTCCTCCATGCTCTTCATCTGCTCCAGAAGCTAATATCAAAGAATCCCTCAGATTTATATTATTTCGTTTAAGAATCCTCATCGCCATCATCTGTGATGCAAGTAACGCTTTACAATCAGACGCCCCTCTTCCATAAATTCTCCCTCCACTAATAGAAGCACTAAAAGGTGGGAATTCCCATTTTGATTCATTCTCAACCGGGACAACATCCGTATGAGACATAAACATCAATCCTGCCTTACCAGATGTGCCTGGCATAAGAGAAATAATATTACCTCTTTCTGGCACAATTCCTAGAATTTGAGATTCTATAGAAGAATCTTTTAACCATTTTTGGACAAATTCGCATACAGGTGTCTCATTTCCTGTTGGCATGAAACCAGTGTTAACTGAAGGGATCTGAACAAGAGATCTGTGTAATTCAACCAACTCATTTTGGTTACGGTCGATATCAGACAAAAGATTTTCTAGTGACATATGAGACTTTCCCTTATTTTAAAGAATTAAAATCGTAGTTAATAGACATGAAATTGATTTAGAATCTTGTATTTCTCCGCACCTAATCAGTTCTGCTACATTATCAATATCAACCTCTTCAATTTCAATAAATTCATCTTCATCAGGTGACAGCGGATCCTCTATTAATTCAGTCGCGAGGTAACCATGAATAAATTCAGAACAAAACCCAGGGGCAGTCCAAAACCCAGTCAAATATTTTAAGTTCTTAGCAGAAAAGCCAGTTTCTTCACGCAATTCTCTAATCGCAGCAAGTTTAGGATCCTCTGCAATTTCTAATGTACCTGCAGGAACTTCCAACAAAACTTTTTTGGCAGCATAGCGATATTGACGCACTAAAATAATTTTTTGATCCTTAGTGATAGGAACTATAGCAACTGCACCAGGATGTTCTACAACATCACGAATTGTTTTCCTACCATTAGATACAGTAACTTCGTCACGTCTCAAAGAAATATACTTCCCTTTATATATTTCTTGGCTTTTTTCAGTAATTTCAGGACGTAAATTCATAGTGCTCCAATCACATTGTTTGTAGACCAAGTCTATTACCAACTGATGAGTAAAAATCACCATCGGGATTAGATCTCAAAAATTTTGCAACATATGGGCTTCGAGAAACACGCACTACATAAGAAGAATCTAATGTTTTAGCAGATAATCCGTCTGCACTCACTAATACATTTTCTACATCCCCCAACGAAATTTCAATTACTGATTTTGGAGGTAAAACCAAACCACTTTTCAAGCCTGTATGTGCTGCTACTGGTTGAAGTAAAATCACTTCATTTCCAGGATAAATAATTGGACCACCTGCTGAAAGCCCATATCCTGTACTTCCCGTAGGAGTAGACACAATCAAAGCATCAGCACGATAACTAGGAAGTGCAACTCCATCTACTTTTGCGTGGATATCTAATAAATTGGTTACTTTAGATCTTCCAACAACTATTTCATTTAGGACATGAAAATCAGAACCGACTATTTCATTTTCATTGTTTAGAATCGACGCTTTAAGCATCATTCGTTCTTGAACGGTAAACCCGTCTTTAACATAATTTGGCAACCGTTCTTTTGCATCAGCCACATTAAGTTCTGACATGAATCCAATTCTACCCATATTTATACCCACTATTCCAATTTCATGTGGCACTAAAGAATTTACTGAGCGTAGAATTGTCCCATCACCGCCTGCAATTACAGCAAGTTGAGTATGTGATAAATCGTCTTGGTGGAATTGTATTTCGTCGGCCTCACACTTCCAAGAATTTTGGACAAATCCTGGTAAATTCATTAGTTCATCAACAAATTTTTCAGAATTTGAATATAACGGATTATGGATGAAAAGAGTTTGGTTTTCTTGGTTCATGATTCACCTTATCAAAACTCGATGACAATCATATTTTAACCTAATAGCAAAGCATCTGCTGCAATTTGAGCAATTTCTAGGATTGGACCGGGGAAAACACCTAGTAATAATACAATACCCAGTGAAAAAATCGCGGAAATCAACACCGGTTTCATAGAAAATACATCAATCTTTTCATCATCATCGGAGTCTGAGAGGAACACATATTTCAAAATCCTAAGATAGTAATATGCAGATACAACACTATTTAAGACTGCAATTATGGCTAACCATTCTAATCCGGCCGAAATCGCAGAACCAAATAAATAAAACTTGGCAACAAAACCTGCAGATGGAGGCAATCCAATTAGTGAAAGTATCGCTAATGCAAGCACCACTGACAAAGTAATCGATCGGTTTTTAAGTCCAGAAAATTCATGTATCAGGCCATTAGGGGCAAATTTTGAAATGGCTATAATTATTGAAAATGCAGCAATATTAGTAGCTGCATATGCAATCAAATAAAATATTGAGGCAGAAATCCCAAGACTCAAATCATCAACCAATCTTGAAGAAACAGCCGTTACGCCAATCAGGATATATCCAGCATGTGCAATCGAACTATAAGCCATCAAACGGATAATTTTAGTTTGCCTTATCGCGACAATATTACCTATGGTCATAGATAAAACAGCCAAAATACCCCAGATTAGGCTCCAATCAATCCCCATTTGAGAAAAATCTTGATTTACAAAAGCGATATTAAACACTCTTAAAATAACTGCAAAGCCTGCTGCCTTACTTGCAACAGACAAAAATGCAGTAACAGGAATAGGAGAGCCCTCATAAACATCTGGAGCCCACATCTGGAATGGGACAATAGCAATTTTAAAGCCGAATCCAGCAACAATCATTGCGACTGCAAGAAGTAATGCATAAGATCCAAAAGGCGCAGAATGTTGTTGGCCGATTTCTAATATCCTTGAGTTTATGATTTCTAAATTTACTGAACCTGTATAACCGTACAAGATCACCAAACCATATAGTAAGATGGCAGAACTAATGGCACTCAGTATCAAAAACTTCATCCCTGCCTCAACAGATCTAATTTTACGCATAAAAGTGGCCAACGCTGCAATAGGGATTGCGGTTAGTTCCAACGCAATATAAATCGTGATTAGGTCAGCAGCAGAAGCTAGTAACATCATACCAACCGCAGAAATCAAAATTAACGAAAAATACTCCATTCGGAAGAGCGAGTAATTAGAAGAATATTGATGAGACAGCAAAACTATCGGAACCAAAATCACAATTATCAAAGCTTTAAACGTTAAAGCAAAATGATCTAATGAAAGAGAAGCAAAAAATATCTTGCTAGGCAGGTCATTGTCATTGAGACCAATCCACAAAAGTACAATGAAAACCATGGGGACAATCAAGCCGACCATCACCACCCACGTTACATGTCTTTTGAGATTAGTAACTAAATCTAGTGCAATTAAAACTAAAGCTAATCCAACAAGACTTAATTCAGGAGAAATATAATATAGTGATTGCAGATCCAAATAACTAACCTTATCTATTCTATAAACCTTGTAACGATTCAATAATTGGTGAAATACCAGTAATTAAAACATCATTTATGAAAAATGGGAAAATCCCAACTCCAACAATTGTGAACAAGAGCAAAACTATGGGTATTAATTCCAATTTACCAACATCACTGATGGTAATAAAACGATCCTTAATAGGACCAAACATAGTTCTCTGAATCATCCACAAAATATAGCCCGCAGATAAAACAATTCCAAACGCCGCAACCCCAGTGTGCCATGGCAAATTAGCGAAAGCACCTAAGAAAACAGCAATTTCTGCAACAAACCCACTGGTACCAGGAAGACCAAGTGAAGCGAATCCAGCAATTACCAATGTAAGAGCTGCAATAGGCATTCGGGTAGCTAAACCACCCAAATCGGGAATGTATCTGGTATGAGTCTTTTCATATACCATCCCAACAATCAAAAAAAGAAGTCCTGTAATCGTTCCATGGGTAAACATTTGTAAAGCAGCACCAGTTAGACCAATTGTAGAAGCGAAGCCTCCAACTGAAGAAATACCCACCAAAACAAACCCCATATGGCTAATACTACTGAAGGCAACTAATCTTTTAAGATCAGTTTGGTTGAATGTGATTATTGCGCCATAAATAATGTTTACAACACCTAAAGTGCCAATAACCCAAGCGAAAGATAACGCTACATCTGGGAACATTGACAAACAAACACGAAAAATTCCATAACCACCCATCTTCAACAATACTCCTGCAAGCATTACACTAGCGGCAGTTGGAGCATCAGTATGGGCGTCTGGCAACCATGTGTGTAGTGGCCAAACAGGAAGTTTGACAGCAAACCCTAAAAATAGCAAAGAGCATACTACAACTGATGGAACAAGAAGCTGTGCACCTTGTATCTTTTCTGGCAACTGGGTCATATCCAAAGTATTTGTAGATGCCATAAGAACTAAAATTCCAACAACCATTGCAGCTGATCCAGCTAATGTGAAAATCAAGAATTTCATTGCTGAGTACTCTTTCCTACCACTTCCCCAAATCGCAATCAAGAAAAACATAGGAATTAATTCAACTTCCCAAAACAAGAAAAACAAGAAGAAATCTAAAGATGTAAAAACACCTAATACACCGGTCTGCAAAATCAAAAGCCATGCAAAATGTTCTCTAATTCTATGAGTAATATTCCACGAAGCAAAAATTGCGACAAAGCCTAAAATTCCTGTGAGTAGCACCATGGGTGCACTAAGGCCGTCAACGCCTAAAAAATACTCGACAGGAAATGAGTCAATTGGGATCCACGAAAGCCTATCGACCATCTGTAATCCCGCATCTCGATTGAGGTAGTAGCGAATAAAAATGATACCTGTAATTAATAATTCAGCCGTAACAAATGATAAAGCAACATGTTTTATATATCTTCGTGAAATAACAGGCACAACAATCAAAAGTGCCCCAAAAGTCGGAAGGAACACTGCGAGAGTTAATAGTCCTAAAAAGTCTGAATTTTCCAATTTCTATCCATTTTTAAATAATAGTAATAAAGCGATAACTAAAATCATTCCAGCAGAAATCCCTACACCATAAATCTGCATCTGCCCAGTTTGCAATTGCCTAACACCTTCACCTATATTAATCCCAGTTTTGCCAATGAAATCATATATTCGATCTATAAAATATTTATCGATCCAATCAAACGGTTTTACAATTTTCGAATAAAATATTTTGAAAACTATTACATTCTCATAGAATTGATCAAAATAATATTTATTTTGAAGTAACGAATTCAAATATCTAAACATTGAATTGTCGAGAAATTTGCCTAGAACGAATCTACTGGAACTAGAATCATTGAATAATGAATACCCAATCAGTATCCCAGTAATTGACAAAATTGTCGAAAAAAGAGCAATCCAAATATTTAAATCATGTATCTCGAAATGAACAGGTCCGTGCTCTAAGAATTCAGTAAGCCAATGAATCGGAATTATCCCCAAATCGATTAGAGGATTTGCTAAAAACCCTCCAACAACCGCCATAATGGACAAGATTATCATGGGAACTACCATTGTCCTAGGAGATTCTACAATGTGAACTTCAGAGGAATCTTCAATCTCAGGATCAGATTTACTTCCACCACGAAATTCGCCCAAAAATGTCATATATATAACTCGGAACATATACAACGATGTCATCACAACACCTAATAACGCAATATACAAAACAATGTTTGATAATTGGTCACCACTGCTAGCATAAGCTAAAATTTCGTCTTTACTCCAAAACCCAGCCAATGGGAATAGACCGGCCAGGCTCAAACTCCCTATTAAAAAAGTCCAAAATGTTATGGGCATTTCTTTCCGTAGCCCACCCATAAACCTCATGTCAAACGTACCAGTAGCATGGTTTACACTACCAGAACCCATAAACAACAGCGCTTTGAAAAATGCATGAGTGAACAAATGGAAAATCGCTGGAGCATACGCACCAATACCTAATGCCAACATCATATAACCTAATTGGCTTATCGTAGAATATGCTAATACTCGTTTAATATCATTCATTACCAAGCCCATTGTTGCTGAAAACAAAAGCGTCACAGCACCCAAAATAGTAACAATATTCATCACTATTCCCGTTAGTTCGAATAACGGATAAAACCGGGCAACTAAAAAAATGCCGGCAGCAACCATGGTTGCTGCGTGTATCAAAGCACTAACTGGAGTTGGACCTTCCATAGCGTCTGGTAACCACACATGGAGTAAAAATTGCCCTGACTTACCAGCAGCACCTGCCAAAATGCCTAAGGCGACCCAAGTTGCAACACTAGAAGATAGCAACCCTTGATGAATCCCAGAATACAAATCAGGTATTGAAAAAATATTTAATCCATTCTCTATAAATACACCACTATTTAAAAACAAATATAGTAATCCTAGTAGGAATCCAAAATCACCAATTCTAGTAACAATAAAAGCCTTCTTAGCTGCAGCTGCGGCTGATGGTTTTTCAAACCAAAACCCTATCAATAAATATGAGCTTACCCCTACAAGTTCCCAAAAAACAAAAATCTGGATAATATTTCTCGACAGCACTAGGCCTAACATAGACGCAGTAAAAAACGACATGTAAGCAAAATACCGCGCGTATCCCGGATCTCTGTTCCCATTATGATCTTTCATGTATCCCACAGAATAAATTTGCACTAACAAACTCACACTGGAAACAACTATTAGCATTACGATACTTAAAGGATCTAAAATTAAATTAAAATTAACATCCAAGTTGGAAATTTGAATCCAGGAAAATCCTCCGAAATCATGATCTGTAAAACCGTTACGTAACGAATCGTACAAAACTAATATCGACAAGAAAAAGGAGATCCCAACAGAACCAATTGTCAATGGAGCAGCTAAAAAGTCATAGTCATGAAAAAATGGACGTAGAACAAAAACAATCGTAGAAAAACTTAATAATGGGACTAAAAAAATCAACCATATTGCTATTTCTGACATCATAAAGTTAAAGTTTCCTTATTATTTCATCTGCAACATGTTCTCTACCTTTAGGCACGAGCACACGGTATTCTACTCTTTCACCCCAATGAATGATCTCATCTCGTGGAAGTATTTTTGTTGGAAGACCATCACCTTCCAACACATTCTTCCACATTTCCGCAATCATCAAATTAGGAACATTTTTATAATCAATCCACAAAAAAACCCTCCTATTTTTTCATTTCAGCAAGATGTGTCACATCTACTGAACTATTGGATCTGTATATAGCAATAACTATTGCCAATCCTATTGCAATTTCTGCAGCAGCTACTGCAATTACCATTATCGAGAATACATGCCCTACAAACAAATTTTGAACAGCAGATTTTGCTGCTTCCAAATTTGCATCAGATGGAAGACTGGTAACAGAAGCAGGAACAACATATCGCGAAAATGCAACAGCCGCTAAATTTACTGCATTCAACATTAATTCAATACTCATCAAAACCACAATAGCATTGCGATTGGCTAAAGAACCATAAAGACCGATAGCAAAAACTATCGCGCTTACAATTAAAAAGTTTTCTAAAGTCATTCTAATTCAACTCTCGTTCTTCACGATCTCTTCTTAGGACAACGAAAGCCCCCAGAACAGCAGCAAGTAACAGTACCCCTGCTACTTCAAATGCGATTACAAATTTATGAATTAATAGTTCAGCAATCCATGGAATGGTATCCGAAAAAACAATATTAATGGCTTGAGAAACTGGACTAGAAATGTTTTCGGGATTACTGAGCATTTGCCACTGAGTATTCAAAAACACAAAAATTGCAGTTATAGCAAAGATTGTAGCAATCAGAATAGCTGGAATCCGAAAACTATTATACGAACTAGAATTTTCCAAATCTTGAGTCATCAAAATAGCAAATATTATTAGAACAGAAATTGCTCCAATATAAATTAATACTTGAACTGCGGCTAAAAATTCAGCACGTAATAAAATAAACATTCCGGCCATACACACAAAAGTAATTATTAGGCACAATGAAGCACGAAATACATTTTTTATATGTACAACTGCGAAAGCAGAAAATATCATAGAGAATGCCAACGCCCAAAATACAATTTTTACAAACAAGCCAGATTCAATTGATCCAAATAGCATTATCGATCTGCCCACCTATCTTCAAGATCTTCCATCGTAGGTTGTTCATGTCTTCCAACATTATCCCATTCAACGGATTTTGGCCCAAAAGGATTATACGTTTTGTTCTCAAGTTGTGGCCTAAACCAGTTACTTGGATGTTTCTCAGACTCAACAAGCCTTTGCTTATTAATTACTAACTCTTCTCTGGAATATTTCCCTTCTTCAAAACCACTGCCCATGTGTAAAGCATCATACGGACAAGCTTCAACACAAAGCCCACAAAACATGCATCTTCCAATATCAATATCAAATTTTTCAAGAAAGTATTTTTCACCTTCCGGAATAAATTTTCCACTCGGTTTGGTGACAATTTCAATAATTCCCAAGGGACAATATTTGGCGCAAGAAGCACAACCTGTGCACCTTTCTTCATACCAACTGAATTCTTCACCTCTGAATCGTGGGTGTTGTTTCTGTCGATCACTAATCGATATCAATCCCAATAATGATTTTATCGAACTCAAAGGATGTGAAAATAAATACACAAAAAGATTTGACTCATCTATTTTAGCCAAGTCAAGGGGACTGGCTTTTCTGTCTGGATATTGATGGACAGTAAACATACGGGAAGGAATCAATAGGTTTTTCAACGTGATCCATAAACCCTTTATTAAGCCAAAACCGTACATTATTCACTCTCCGCATACATATTAGCCAAAGATGATGGTTGTGCTTTAGGTCTCTTCAATTTCGATTGCCCTAATGCATTAGCCATAAACACAATAGAAACAATAGTAACTACCCAATTAATCGCACCCATTAGTATCAGTGAATTTAACGAAATAGATCCAAGATTATCTTGAAAAATCTCAATTTCTACAACCAATAAAATAATATTTAAAAATGCCAAAGCCAATAAAGCCTTCCATGAAAAGGCCATTATTTGATCAAATCTGATTCTCGGCCAAGTCGCTCTAATCCATAAAAGGACAAAAACAACTGAGAAAACTTTTATCAAAAACCACAATTCTCCTGGAAGCCATGACCAACCACGGAATCCGCCTAGAAACAAAGTCGTCACAACAATCCCAGTGATTAATGGTGCCATAAATTCCGCAAGCTGAAAAATACCAAATTTCATCCCGCTATACTCAGTATGATATCCAGCTCCAAGTTCAGATTCTGCCTCTATTTGGTCAAACGGTGCTCTACTCATCTCTGCTACAGAAGCTATTAAGAAAATAAGAAATCCGAGGGGTTGGACCAACAAGAATGGCAATTGTTGTGCTTCAACAATTCCTGAAAGCGACATGGTTCCACTCATCAAGATAACACCCACAATTGCCAACCCCATTGGAATTTCATAACTAATTAGCATTGCGACTCCACGCATCGCACCCAACATAGAATATTTATTCCCATCAGCCCAACCAGCCATAATGATTGCAACAACGTTCACTGAGGTAATTGCAACAATATATAAAACTCCAACGTTTAATTTTCCCAAAAACGAGTTGTTCCCCAAAGGTATAACTGCAATCACTGCCAATGTAGCAGACAAGAAAATTATAGGAGCCAAATTATGCACAATTTTATCAGCGATATCAGTAGTAGTGTCTTCTTTAGTAATAATTTTAATTAAGTCAGCGATTGGTTGAAATATCCCGAATGGCCCCCATCTATTCGGACCCAGACGAGCTTGGAACCTTGCAAGAACACGCCTTTCAAACAAGATGTATAATGCTGTCGCCATTACCACAACATTTACAGCAGCAAAAGCTAAGGAAATAGCGGCCATCATAAAGGCCATCCAGTCTAAATTTTCAGGCAAGAAAGAATCAAAAATAGAATATATATTACAAAAATGAATCAACCCACCTGAAAATTCATTGCACATTAGCGATCAACCTCTCCAAGGACTATATCAATAGACCCAAAAATTGTTATCAAATCGCCCATTTTCCATCCAACTAACATTTCTTTAAGTAATGTTAAATTGATAAACGAAGGGGCCCGAACCTTGCATCTATACGGTGCAATACCTCCATCACTAACAAGATAAAAACCCAACTCTCCTTTGGGTCCTTCTACTGCAGCATATGCGTCACCTGCAGCCGGCCTTACGAAAAAAGGTGTTTCAGTTTTTATAGGTCCTATTGGGATATCACGAATACATTGCGCGATAATTTTAAGGCTTTCTCTCATTTCTTGAACTCTTACAAAATATCGATCAAAGGTATCTCCCTTAGATCCAATAGGAACATCAAACTCAAGCCGGTCATAAATTTCATAGGGGTCTGCCTTACGCAAATCCCATTCTACACCGGTTGCCCTTAGCATTGGACCAGATAAAGAAGCATTGATAGCATCTGATGGCGAAATTACTCCTACATCATTTGTCCTTGCTAGAACAACTTCATTACCAGTAATAAGAGTCTCAAGTTCATCTAAGTATTTGGGGAAATTACTAATAAAATCAGTTAATGCTGGCCAAAAGTCTTCTGGAGTATCTTGGAAAATTCCTCCAGGCCGCATAAAACTTAACGTTATCCTTGCACCACATAGCATTTCAAATAAATCTAAAATTCTTTCTCTTTCACGAAAACAGTACATTAGTGGCGTAGCAAAAGCTCCAAGGTCATTTAGCAAAAAGCCTGTGGCCATCAGATGACTGGAAATCCTAGAAAGTTCGGCACTAATCACCCTGATATATTGTGCTCTTTCCGGCACTTCAATACCGGCCAATTTTTCAACAGTCAAAACGTATGCCTGATTATTTGTCATGGAAGACGTATAATCCATTCGGTCTGTTAATGTTACTACCTGGACAAATGTCCTTGATTCTGCAAGTTTTTCGGATCCTCTATGTAGATACCCCAAAACAGGTTCAGCATCGACTACAATTTCACCATCAAAAGTTACCCTCAATCGAAATACGCCATGAGTACTAGGATGTTGAGGTCCTAGGTTAATAGTTATTGGTTCGGTCCTTAATGTCATATTTTTTGTTCTTCTTGGCCTAAGAAATCTTTTCTCAGTGGGTGGCCCTCAAAGCCTTCCCACAGCAAAACCCTTTTCATGTTTGGGTGTTCATTAAACTTAATCCCAAATAAATCCCAGATTTCTCTCTCCTGCAATTCGGCCCCTTTCCATACTCTTGTAAGGCTTTGAATTGAAGGATTCTGCCTATTATATAAATTAGTCTTCAATATCAAACTACGATTGAATTTCATTGACAACAAATGATAGACAATCTGAAAGTACTCTATATAGTCTACCGCTGTAATAGAAGTCAAATACCCTAATTCCAGGGCTTCGTGATCTTTCAACAAAGCCGCGATTTCAAAAATCTTGTTCGGATCAACGAATAATTCATTTTGAGCATGTTCTAGAATTGATCCAGAAATTTCCGCTTCTAACAATTCAACTACCTTTATAGTATCAACAACTCGAGTCATACTATTTCTTGTTCCTATTAAGTATTGAATTTTTCCTAATCTTTTCATGAAGTTGCATGACACCATAGACTAACGCATCCGGTCTAGGAGGACATCCTGGAACGTATACATCCACTGGGATTATATGGTTAACTCCTGGCACCACACTATAAGAACCGTAATAAGGGCCTCCGCTTGTTGCACAAACACCCATAGAAATTACCCACTTTGGTTCAGCCATTTGTTCATAAACCCTCTGAATCGCTGGGGCCATTTTCCACGTTACAGTACCAGCTATAATGATTAAATCTGCCTGACGTGGAGTTGGACGGAAGACCTCCATACCAAAACGAGCCAAGTCAAATCTGGACATAGCAGAAGCCATCATCTCAAATGCACAACAAGCCAATCCAAAGGACAACGGCCAAACAGATGATTTCCTACCCCAATTAAGCAATGCATCCACGGAAGTTACAGCTAAATTTTTTTTCAAATCTTCAGGAACTTCAATTATTCCTTCCGAAATAGGAGCAGTGTGTGTGGCCTTTAATCCATTAATTACTTCTCCTTCAGAGCGATCCAATTCCCAAGTCGCTTCACAAAGTGGTATTAAACTTTGATTCAAGTCGGTCATTTTACCCCCAATCAAAAGATCCTTTACGCCACGCGTAGCCCCATCCTAAAAGTAATATACCAATGAATAGTAGCATAGAAAACAAAAATGATAATCCGAGTTGTATAGACCAAAAACCATAACTGGCAGCCCACGGAAACAAAAATACAACCTCGATATCAAAAATTACAAAATCAATGGCAAGAGCATAATAACGGAAATTGAATTGATTCCATTTACCCGTGATGGCTTCAAACCCACATTCATAGATACTAGACTTGATTTTACTGGGAACTTGAGGCCTGATTCCAATCTTAGATAAAGCAAATGAAGCTACTATCATTCCGGTGGGGATTGCTACTGCAACAGTTAAAAAAGCAAGAATAATCGCATACTGTCTATAATAGTCATCCATGTATTCCATATTCAGTAAATCCCCCTGATTCAAAAATACGGTCATTTTTCTTACCAGCCGATATTATAACAAAAGACTATCAGATTTTCTTCAACAAAAATCATATATATTGCTGAAATTTTAGGATAGTTTTTTTGAATTTTTGAGTAAGGATATTTTTCTCAACTCTGAGATATAATAGTGAAACTTTTTAACCACTCACCAAAGAACTATTCTCTGTTCTAAATTAATAATTAAAGATCTACTATGCCAGACCACGAAGCAAGCTACAACTCGAATTCGAAATTAGAACCTCCCATGATTTTGTCGAAATACTTTCGTCAGATTCATGAATTTGGGAAAAGCCAAATACTCAAAGATAATCCAAAAGTTTACGACGCACTGAGGTATTCTATGGGATGGATTGACGAAAACGAGAATCCTTCATCACCACATGGAAAATCTCTTAGACCAGCTTTATGTCTTTATACTTGCGAATCACTTGGAACACCTTTTGAAACAGCAATCCCCGCTGCAGTTGCCCTGGAATTAATTCATAACTTTTCATTAATACATGATGATATTCAAGATAAAGATTTGATTCGTCATCACAAACCAACTTTGTGGGCCCGCCTTGGAACACCCAAAGCATTGATTGCTGGTAACATTATGCGAGTCATAGCTGACAAAACGGCACGTGATTTAGAATCTAATGATTTGCCTCCAGATATAATTTTTAATGTAATAAAGTTACTAACAAAATCATGTCTAGAAATGATTGAAGGACAATTTTTGGACATCCAATTCGAATCACAATTACAAATTTCAATTCCAGATTATATGAATATGATTTCACTAAAAACAGGAGCACTCATTAGAACATCAATTACAATTGGTGCATCTATTGGCACGCAAGACAACAAACTAATAACGGATTTTAATAATTTTGCTACAAATTTGGGTTTTGCTTTTCAAATACGTGATGACTATTTAGGTATTTGGGGGGATTCCACTGAAACAGGAAAATCTGTGGGAGCAGACATCCTAAGAAAAAAGAATACTTTGCCTATTATCCACCTAAAAAGCCAATCTTCAGGTACAAATTCTAAACATGTTGAAAAAATCTTCTTGAAAGATTCTATCTCAGAAAATGACCTTTCGGACATCCTACACATTATGGATGAACTACAAACCAAGGATTACACTGCGGAACGCACAAACCATTATTGTGATTTGGCATTAGAACATTTAAATAAACTAAATTTAGACAATTCGTATAAATATAACTTTTTAGAGCTATTAGAATTTTTCAGGTCACGTGAATTCTAAAATAACAATATGGAACTTCTTAATCCCTAATCAAAATCAACTCGAAACCTACAATGAATCATTGCGACTTCCTACCCAATTTGAAATTGATTACTCATGCAAATTGTGGTAGTGTCGATTGTAGATTACATCACTAAAATATCTCTGGGGAGACCTATGACAACTCCATCATTAACACACACTGGCATTAAGACTTCTACACAAACTTTAAAAGTGAATTCTCAAGAAGCTCCGGATTTTGTAGATATAACCGAAGAAGTATTTGAATGTATTAATCAATCAAACATCAACTTCGGATTTGTGGTAGTTTTTTCCAAGCATACCACTGCCGGCATTACGATCCAGGAAAATGAGCCTCTATTACTGGAAGACATGAAACGATTACTGGAAAAGATTGCCCCAAAAGATGACCCTTATAGACATAATGACTTTTCAGTGAGAACAGTTCACATGCATGATGATGAATGTCCTAATGGACATTCTCATTGTCAACAATTAATGATTGGATCTAGTGAAACTATACCAATCATTGACGCAAAACTATCTCTTGGGAAATGGCAAAGAATTTTTATGGTGGAACTCGATGATGGAAGACGAGAATTCAACCGCGAAATCACAGTCCAGATCCTTGGTGTATGAACCTTAATAACACAACAGAAACTTGAATATGTTGTCCAACTTAGAATCTGCGTATAGTGTTTGTGAACAAATCACTCAAAGTTCTGCAAAGAATTTCTTTTACGCATTTCGTGTTCTACCAAAGGAAAAACGTAGCGCAATTTATGTGGTTTATGCTTTTTGTCGAATGTGTGATGACATTGCTGATGGAACCCTGCCTAATCAAGCGAAATTTGACAAATTAGAAGAAATAGCAAAATTTTTCGATAGACCATTCAATAAAAGTATCGATTCTGAAAGTCCCGTTTTCCTAGCACTTCATGACGTAATAATTAAATACAAAATCCCCAAAAACTATTTCACTGAATTCATCGATGGAATGATAATGGATCAAACAATTAACAGGTATTCTGACTTTTCAGAACTCGAACTTTACTGCCACAAGGTTGCAAGTGTTGTAGGTCTAATATGTATAGAAATATTTGGATACAAGGATAAAAGCAATAATATTTTTGCCAGTGCAGACAAACTTGGAATTGCGATGCAGCTTACTAACATAATTCGGGATATTAAAGACGATATCAAACGGAACAGAATTTATATCCCACAATCAGATCTTTTGAAATTTGGTTATACAGAAACACAATTAAAAGAATCAGTATATAACAAAAGATTTTGTTCTCTAATGGAGTTTCAAACTCAACGAATTAAGTCTCTTTTTAATGCTAGCCGAGAATTGGATCAACTCATAAATGAAGATTCCCGATCATGCATTAAAATTTTAAGAAGTCTGTACCTAAAAATACTCTATAAGATAGAAGCGTCAGAATACGATCTATATGGACCGGAAATCTCACTAAGTAAGAAAGAGAAAATCGAAACTATGCTAAAACTATGGATTCATCACATTGGTATTAATTTTACCAATAAATTGAAATCCATTATTATAAATGGATAAATCTAATTGGGAGCGAATATGTCCACCACAAAAGTTATAGTAGATACTGATCCAGGAAATGATGACCTTTTGGCAATTGTTATGGCACTAAATATTTCACAACTCGACCTGTTAGGATTAACGGTTGTGGGAGGGAACGCTACCCTAAAGGACACTACCAACAATGCCCTCAGTATTTTAACTTACATGGGCCGGACAGACATCCCAGTCTATGTTGGCGATCCAAGCGCGTTAAATCAAAAATTCACAACCCCTGCAGAAGTTGATGAATTTAATTCACATAGATCTAGAATTCATGGTGCTCACGGACTCCACATTAATTTGCCAGAACCTTCTTTCCCTGCTGAAGAAGATCATGCAGTAGATTTCATTATTCAACAAGCCAAGGCAAATAAAGGCCAATTAGTATTGGCACCAATTGGTCCTCTAACGAATATTGCTCTAGCAATCAAAAAAGAACCAAATTTAAAGAGTTGGGTTAAATCGATTCACGTTATGGGAGGAGCAGTCAATGTGCCGGGAAATGTAACACCCTTTGCCGAATTCAATATATATTGTGACCCAGTAGCAGCAAATGAGGTATTTTCATCTGGAATGGATATTAAATTATGTGGATTAGATATTACTCAGCACACCTCTATAAAAAAACTTGAAACCGACTGGTTGAAAGGCAACTCACGAGGCGAAATACTAATTAGAGAATTAATGGGAAACATATACAAAAATGATGCGAGTAGAGAATTTTTTAGTTTGCATGATCCCATCACAATTCTATCCGTCATTCATCCAGAAATGATTGAATGGAAAAAATCAACTATTGATGTCTCAACAGATCCAATACAATTTGGTAGAACCATTGACACAAATAATCCAGAAGGTTCGGTTCATATTGCTACAGAAATCGATCAAGAAGCTGCAAAAACGCGAATTGCACAAATTATTGCCGCAAATTAATTAGTCATTTGCACTATAATTATTAGCTACTCCAAATGATTTGTAGTACAATTAGTTTACCGCTGAGGTCAACTTTAAAAAGGCTAAATATTTTATGACGAACCAGAAGATAATTTCCAGAGAAACAGGTGTTCAAGAATCCGATTATAAATGGGGTTTTGATATAGACATCGATACGGATAAAATCCCAAAAGGGATTAATCAAGATATTGTTCGGTTAATATCTAAGAAAAAAAATGAGCCTGAATGGATGACCGAATGGAGACTAAAAGCATTCGAACATTGGATTAAGCAAGAAGACCAACATCCAAATTGGGCAAATGTTGAATTTCCAGAAATAAATTTCCAGGACATGGTGTATTATGCAGCCCCAAAATCTAACAGTGATGGCCCCAAAAGCCTTGAAGACGTAGATCCTGAGATCTTAGAAGCTTTTGATAAATTAGGTATACCTTTAGAGGAACAAAAAAAACTATCTGGAGTAGCCGTAGACGCAGTTTTAGATAGTGCATCAGTTGCGACAACTTACAAAAAACTTCTAGAAGAAGCTGGTGTTATTTTCTGTCCCATTAGTGAAGCAATAATCAATCACCCCGAAATTGTACAAAAGTATATTGGTTCAGTGGTTCCATATTCGGACAATTTCTATGCTTCGTTAAATTCTGCTGTTTTCAGCGATGGATCGTTTGTATACGTACCACCAGGAGTCAGATGCCCTGTAGAACTCATGACATATTTTCGTATAAACGAAGTCGACACCGGTCAATTCGAGAGGACTTTAATAATCGCAGATAAAGGGAGCTACGTTAGCTATCTGGAGGGATGTACAGCACCTATTAGAAAAACAAACCAACTACATGCAGCCGTTGTTGAGCTTGTGGCTTTAGAGGATGCCGAAATTAAATATTCAACACTTCAAAATTGGTACCCTGGTGACAAAAATGGTGAAGGCGGAGTATTTAACTTTGTTACAAAACGAGGTTTATGTAGTGGATCGAACTCAAAGATTTCGTGGACTCAAGTTGAAACAGGATCGGCAATCACATGGAAATATCCAAGTGTAATTTTAAAGGGTGAAGGTTCAGTTGGTGAATTTTTTTCGGTTGCTCTTGTAAATAATTTTCAACAAGCTGACACCGGAACAAAAATGATCCACATTGGAAAAGACACTCGCAGCACTATCGTTGCTAAAGGAATTTCAGCAGGCAAAGCTCAAAACACCTACCGTGGCATGGTGAAAATCATGCCTTCAGCTTCAAATGCTAGAAATTTCACTCAATGTGATTCCCTACTAATAGGAGATGAGTGCGGTGCGCACACAGTCCCATACATTGAGGTTAGAAATCCATCAGCCAGCATGGCGCATGAAGCTACTACCAGCAAAGTTAATGACGACCAACTTTTCTACGCTCAACAGCGTGGAATTACGCTTGACGATGCCAATTATATGATTATTAATGGCTTTTGCCGGGGGATTTTCAAGGAACTACCTTTTGAATTTGCTGCAGAAGCATCACAACTTTTAAGAGTAAATCTGGAGGGCACAGTAGGCTAATATGTCTAATCAAAAAAACCAACTCATAGAAATTTCTAATCTTCATGTTTCTGTTGAAGAAACGGAGATCCTTAAAGGACTAAATCTAACAATCAATTCTGGTGAAGTCCACGCAATTATGGGGCCTAATGGATCAGGCAAAAGTACTTTGGCAAATGTTATCGCTGGTCGTCCTGAATATAAAATCACGGACGGAAGTATTTCTTTTTGCAATCAGAACCTTTTAGAAATGGATCCTGAAACTAGGGCAAGGGAAGGCTTGTTCTTGGCATTTCAGTATCCTGTTGAACTTCCCGGAGTAAGATCATGGCAATTCTTGAAATCCGCAGTTGATGCTAAACGTCAATATTCTGGAGAATCCGAAATGAAGATCAGAGAATTTGACACTTTATTAAGTAGCAAGATCAAAATAATGGAAGTCGATGAAGATCTAGTAAAAAGATCTGTAAACGAAGGATTCTCAGGAGGTGAAAAAAAGCGTAACGAAATACTTCAAATGCTATTACTTGACCCCAAACTTGCCTTACTTGATGAAACTGATTCTGGCCTTGATATAGATGCTCTTAAAATTGTATCTAATGGTGTTAATACTTTCAGGGCTGATGACAAAGGCGTACTGATGGTGACTCACTATCAACGCATACTTGATTATGTAACTCCCGATTTTGTTCATGTTCTTATTGATGGTCAAATCGCTCTATCTGGAGATAATACATTAGCCTTAGAGTTAGAGAAACATGGGTACGATTGGGTAAAGTAATACTAAATTTTTGGTGAATTTACAAATGACAAATCTTGCAACACTTCAAAATTACGTCAAAGAAATCGAAAATCTTCATTCTGGAACTGATCAATCACCAGTCTGGTTGGCTAACGTACGCAGTCAAGCAACAAACAGCTTACTTGATCTTGGATTCCCTACCTCCAGACGTGGCAACGAGGAATGGAAATACACGAATATCAGCCCAATAGTCAATCAAAAATTTAATTTTCTGAATTCAAAACTTGACTATGACTTGGATCAAATAAAGAACTCTACTTCTTGGCTTTCTAATGCATATAATCTAGTTGTAATAAATGGTCATTTCATACCTGAAATCTCTGATGAAATCCCAACAAATGCTAACATATCAATAGAATCACTAGCATCAGCAATTCAATCTGATGATCCTTTAATCCGAGACCACCTTTCACAATATGCCGGATCGGGATTAGGCTTGTCTACTGCCGATTCTAAAACTTCTGAATCTCATTCATATAGTGCCTTTACTGCTCTAAATACCGCATGTATAAGCCAAGGAATAGTTGTTACAGTAAATCCTAATCATCACGAGCCAAGACCAATAAACTTGATATTTGTTTCTACCCTGGAACCCGATCCATTCTTGACACAACCAAGATTATTATTCATTGCTGGAGAAAGCAGTGAATCAACTGTAATAGAATCGTTTTGTAGCCTATCTGAAAATCAATATTTTACAAATTATGTTTCTGAAATAATCCTAAATCAAAATGCTAAATTAAATCATTACAAGCTATTGAATGAAAGCTTAAATGCATTTCATGTTGCCTCTCAAGTCACAAATCTTAAAAATGATAGTGAGTTCAATTCTACTGTCCTAGAAAGAAGTTCGTCTCTTGGAAGAAATGAGGTGTTAGTACAGTTGGATGGTGAAAACAGCTCGTGCAATTTAAACGGCTTATATACTACATCAGGCTCTCAACACATGGACAACTTTATAAATATAGACCATTTGAAGCCCTACACTACAAGTAGACTATTGTACAAAGGAATCCTATCCGGGAATTCGAGAGCGGTGTTTGGTGGTACAGTTTATGTTCAACCTGGAGCAATCAAAACAGACTCATTACAATCAGATAAGAATTTGCTCCTCTCACCAAATGCTGAAGTGGATAGTAAGCCTGCATTATTCATATATGCTGACGATGTTAAATGTGGGCATGGAGCTACAGCAGGTAATATTGATAAAGATACACTTTTCTATCTTCGTAGTAGAGGAATTGACTTGGAAAGTGCCAGCAAATTGCTGATCTACGGTTTTGCTCGCGAAATTATCGATATTATTGAGTTTCAGCCTCTACATGACTTGGTTGAGAAGCTGTTCCTTGATTCTTTACCAAATTATAAATTCCAATTCTAGAAGGTAAAAGATGTACGATTTTCAAGATCTATATCAAGAAGTAGTCATGGACCACAATCGTAGCCCCAGAAATTTTGGTGACTTAGAAGAATCGACCAACTCATCTGAGGGATACAATCCATTTTGTGGTGATCAACTCACATTAAACCTCAAAATTGAATCTGGACTGATAGCAGATGTTTCTTTTACAGGTACTGGTTGCGCAATATCTAAAGCATCTGCATCCATGATGACTGAGAGTATTAAAGGTCAGACTATTGAAGATGCAAATTTAATTTTTCAAGAATTCAGGAAAATGCTCACTCAAGCAGACAAGGACATTACGCTGAATGTAGAGCTTCTAGGGGATCTAGAAATTTTATCAGGGATATCACAATTTCCAGCAAGAATAAAATGTGGAATTTTAGCTTGGCACACTATGCAATCGGCCATTGAAAGCGAAAATTCTACTGTTACTACTGAATAAAATTAACTGATTGGGAGAAATCTTATGATACAAATTCCAATTCGTGTAGACTACGGAGTCCGTGCTTTAGTGGATATCGCAATAAATGCTAATCAAGGACCAGTAAAAACCTCAGATATAGCAATTCGAACTAGCATACCAAAATCATATCTTGTTCGGATATTAAATACTTTTAAAAAATTGCAAATACTTGAATCTCGTAGAGGTAAAGGAGGGGGCCACTTACTAAAAACCCCTGCAGAAAGTCTTAAATTATCACTCATTTTAGAATCACTAGATTCGAAATTCAGTCCAGTACATTGCATTGATGATGCTGAAAAATGTAACCTGTCTCCGTCATGTGCTCAAAGAGATGTTTGGATTGATGTCCAAAAATCTGTTTATTCAGTATTATCACAGACAACAATAGCTGATTTAGTAGAAAAATCATCAAATCCAAAAATTATTAACATCCACTAGCTTCTGGTAGGCATATGTTCGATCATAAAAAAATTATTTCCGATTTCCCAATCCTTCAGAGGAAACTCTACGATAATAAAAGGCTAATTTATCTGGATAATGCTTCTACATCTCAAAAACCCCGGCAGGTCATCAAATCTTTAGTTGATTATTATGAAAACACAAATTCAAATGTTCACAGAGGTGTTCATGCACTCAGTATGGAAGCAACCGATGAATATGAGAAAGCCAGAGAAAAAGTGGCCGCTTTTATTGGCGCGCCCCAACCTGAATCAATTATTTGGACTAGAAACACTACTGAAGGAATTAACTTAGTTGCACAAACTTGGGCCCAAGCTAACATCTCTGAAGGAGATGAGATTCTAGTCACAGCCATGGAACATCACAGCAATTTAGTTCCATGGCAAAAAGTAGCTTCTGAGAAGAATGCAACTCTTAAAATTATTCCATTAAATGAAGATCAAACCTTAGATCTATCTTCGATTGACGAACTAATCAATCACCGAACAAAGCTAGTTTCTATCGTTCACATGTCAAATTCTATAGGCACCATTAATCCAGTAGAGATACTTTCATATCACGCAAAGAAAGTCGGAGCATATGTACTGATAGATGGGGCACAAAGTGTTCCTCATATGCCTGTGAATGTAGCTGATTTAGATTGCGATTTCTTAGCATTTTCGGGTCACAAAATGCTAGGACCCACTGGAATTGGTGTCCTATATGTGAAAAAGAAAGTCTTAGAAGGAATGGATCCATTCCTTCGAGGCGGTGAAATGGTTTTAGAAGTAAATTATCAAAGCGCTACATGGAATGACTTACCCATGAAATTCGAAGCTGGAACTCCAAATATTGCAGATGCGATTGCTCTTGGATCAGCTATTGATTATTTAAACGAGATAGGTATGGATAACGTTCACACTCATGAATTCAATTTAACGAAATATGCCTTAGATCAATTTACCCAACTAGATCACGATCTAGAATTATTAGGTCCTACTGATCCGCAATCCCGTGGAGGGATTTTTTCATTCCATCACCCTACTGTACATCCTCATGATCTTGGAACTTTATTAGATAGGCGCGGGATAGCAGTCAGAACTGGACACCATTGTACTATGCCATTAATACGGCAATTAGAGCTTTCTGCTACTGCAAGAGCAAGTTTTTATATTTACAATACTGAGCAAGATATAGACGAACTCATTGAAGGATTGAAAGAATCTTTGGGTTACTTTTTAAATGCCACCTAGTAATATCGACAATTTATATGATGAAGTAATACTTGATCACTGTCGAAAACCCAGGAATGGGATTCCCTTGACTAAAGTTGATATTGAGTCATCAGCAGTAAATCCATTTTGTGGAGATGAAGTAAAATTCCAATTCGAATTGATGAAATCAACTCACATTTCAAATATCTTCCATCATGCAATTGGATGTTCAATTAACAAAGCGTCCGCCTCAATTTTATCTGAAGTAATCAAAGGAAGATCTCTAACAGACATTGATCGAATATCCAGGGGATTTCGCACGATGATGACTTCAGATGAATTTTCGAATGATGCTGAATTAATTGGGGATCTAAAAGTGCTTCTTTCAGTCAAAAATTTTCCTATTCGGATTAAATGTGCGCTTCTAGCTTGTAATGCAATAGATGATGGAATTAAAAAAATTCGATTAAAAGAAATTTAGTCGACCCAAGTTTTGGCCCAATAAAAATACTCATAGCCATTGGAGACTGGATAAAATCCTCTGACTCGATTTTTCCATGCCCAAAAATTCATCCTAGTAAATGGAAGAAACCTATGCGCATCCTCCATACTTAATCGTTGAATTTCCTTAATTTGATCTCGCCTAATATCTGGATCCATTAATCCAATTTGAGATTCAATCAGTTCATCAATCTTAGGATTACTAATATTTGAACCATTCCACAAACCCCCACTGTGTAGCACTCTCGTAAAATATACATTCGGGAAACTAGATGGAGCTGGAGGACCAACAAGCATTTCATAATTGCCTCCAATCCAAGCATCTTCAGCAAATTCTCTCCTGTTTAAGATTTTGACTTCTACCAAAAATCCTGCATCAATCAATTGGGATTGAATAATTTTTGAATACTCTATATAAGAATCCCCAAAATCTCCTACAGAGATTTCAAAGGCAATAGGTTGAGAACCTTGCATATATGACAAGATTTGCGAAGACTTTTGTGGTGAATTAATAAAGGATTTTAAAATTTGATCTTGTAACATCCATTCATCCGAAAGGAGTGGAATTCCTACACTCGTAATAACATTAACAGGACTTATACTCTTATTGGCTTCATCCGGATCAAGCGCATAAAAGACGGCTCTACGAATTTCTCTCTCTCGAAAAATTTCTGAATTTGCATTTAATGCAATCTCAATACCTGTTCCAAATTCTGGAGAAAGAATATAATCTGAATTCGGTAAAAATTCTAACAGATCATCAATTTCACTTGTCTCAACTTGAATAATATCAAGTTGATCAGTCGCCGCAAAAGTCGCTATCCGTGCTGATGAATCTGGTATCACACTGAAAATCAAAGAATCCAAAAATGGGAAATCTGATTCAAAATAATCGGGGTTTCTAGAAAACTTGTGAAAAGAATCAATTTTTGAAGATTCATATAGCCATGGCCCCGATCCTATTACAGGACCCTCCTGGAGATCATCAAAACTGTCAAATAATTTGGATGAAACAATTTTTGAACGCCCATCAGCAAGATGTAACAAAAAATCTGAATCTGGAAACTGAGTAGATAAACGAATATTCGATGGATCTATTATTTCTATCTCAGATAAAGACCACAAAGTTGGAGAATTGTTTTCATTTAAATTCAATATTCTACTCAAACTGAATTCTACGTCTGCTGTCGTCACTGATTTCCCAACTAATGGGAAAACATTTTGCCACTTTGCGTCAGTTCTTAATTTAAACACAAAGGTAGAAAAATCCTCCATTACCCATGATTCACACAAATCACACTGCAGCGACATAGTATTGGAGTTATTATTACCCTCTGTATCGAACCGGAGTAATCGACTATATACAATCCCTGGCCCCCAAAGTGCTAAAGAAGGGGAAAATTCCATGTGAACATCTTGGTGTGAAATACTAGAATTAGTTGCGAAATTTAGCCTTCCTCCATATTTAATTTTCGACAGATCTTGTCGTTTATTCAACAATTGTTCTGTTTTTACAGGTGTTGCTATTGGAATTACAGTTGGATTGGGTGTCTTAACCAATTTTGTTGAAGAATATTTCTTTTCAGAATTGGATTTTTCGTTGTTAAATTTCTTGATACTTGGGGGCGTCAACAATTCTTTTTGATCAGTTTGGGATGATTTATTGTTATAATCTTCTTGGACAGATTCCTTGGACTCAGACACAACATCAGTTTCCAGATCACTATCTGAGGTTTGGGATAACACATGATCCTCGGAGTTCTGAACATTTTTGCACCCAATCAATATTGAGACAAAACAAATTGCCAGTAGAACATAGCTAGTTTTAAGAGCAGTAATTTTAATGAAGTAATACATAGGATCAAAAAAGTCATTTCATCGTCATAGAAACATAATTGATCGTAGCACATTTGAAAATTCATTTTCGGAGCAAAATTTGTTAATCGACTGTCATGCCCATCTTGCAGATTACGAACCAACTGACATCCCAAGCATCTTAAAAAGGGCCAAAAAAGCAGGAGTTGGAGCAATCATCTCTGCTGGAACTAACATCCAATCATCTTCAAGATGTATTGATTTATCACTTGAGTATCCCTCAATTTTTGCGGGTATCGGTATTCATCCATCTGATATCACAAACCCTATTACAGATTTAGAAATCAACAAATTGTATGATCTTGCCAAATCTACTGAAAAATTAGTTGTGATGAGTGAAATCGGCTTGGACTTCCAAACCCATTCTCCTGATCGCAAGCTACAATATGATGCATTTAGACAGCAAATCAGAATTGCTCGTGAACTTAAGAAACCAATCATTTTCCACAGTAGAAATGCTCACTCAGAAACATTGAGATTATTAAAAGAGGAACGTGGATATGAAGTTGGAGGAGTGATGCATTATTTCCAAGCTGATATATCAACCGCCAAATCTGCAATTGATTTGGGGTTTCATATCTCTCTTGCAAAACCATTGTTAAGGCTAGACGAACTTCAAAAAACGACTCAATATTTACCTCTCGAGTCGTTGGTCATAGAAACTGACTCTTACCCTCAACCTTTTAAGTCTAAAAGAACTTTATGGACTGAACCTCGACATTTAAAAGAGATCATTGAAAAACTATCAGAGCTAAAAAATGAAAATGTCCAAAACCTTGAAAAAATACTTGAAAAAAATATTTTTAATGTTTTAGGAACTAAGAACTCTGAAGTAGTTAAAAAATTTATCCTATGAACCTTATTCTAAATCGTCGCTTCATAGTAAGGATACAGAAATAGGAATAAGATTGCCCCGGCAATGAACCACCCTGGAAGTGTTGAATTTAGTGCCCTAATATTCCCACATTCGTGCAGTGTTCTTATTCCAACTGTTGCAATTGCTAAAACACATAGCCAAACTAACATGCAAATCATTTTTTCCCATTGAATAGAAAAAGGTAAAAGCAAAAGTAAAACTAAAATCCCAGGAATATAAGCATAACCAGTAGCACGTAAAGTGAGTCTGTATGTGACTTTTCTAGACAATTCTCTTTCCTTCACAAAATATAGCCTTATCCCCACAAAGTGAGTAATTATTGACCACAGTACCCATCCAAGAAACGTGCTAACGAAGCAAAGGCTCGCATAATATGCATGAGAAGTGTTCTCATCAGATAATATTTGCTCTATATTCTCTGAAGGATCTAAGAGTACTGTAATTACGATAGCGAATGCTGCAATCGCAACTACTGAAATAGACTTAATTAACCAAATGGGGTGGTCACTAATTTTATGATATACCGTCGACTTTAACATCGCACATTGAATTAATTCGTAAATATAAGGCATCAAGACACCCTTGGGTTTTTGTTAATTTGTCTCTGAGATGAATCTTTAATAATAATCCTTTTCATCTCGCTTTCAATCAATCGGAAATCTCTAGCCGGTAACAAATGCATCAGTTCTATAAATGCCAAAGGCCAATCTTCGGGGTACCAAAATTTCAAATAATCTAACCTTGGAGCAATCACACTTGCGTCAATAAATTCTTCGTCATTAAGCACCATTCTAGGTTGCAATTTGACCCGATTAGGCCTCAACTCTCCTATGGATTTAGAGCCATATAAAGGGGAATCATCATGAAAGGTTTCAGTTGTGATTATAGCGGTTGCAGCCCAAGATCTTGCACCAGTCAAATAAAATAGAATTCTATCATTCTCGCGTATAGTTTGGGTCATTTCATCAAATCGATCTTCGAATCCAAAAACTTTAAAGTCTGAATCTTTCAGGACATGGAAGTTCTCAACGGTTTCTACAACCATCCAATATTTCAAATTGCGGTTATTTGATTTCTTGCTTTTTGTATTCATTATCTTTTTCCCGATCATATCATACAAACCGGAAAAACTTTGGCATACTCAAAAAGCTTTTTTATGCAAAAAATGTTGAAAAAGCAAGATACTAATGATAGATTTGCGGCGTAAACACTTCAAAGGCTTTTGTAGCAAAATTTTATCGCAGCCTCAATATCAATGTCGTCAGGCACAAGTTCATGACAAAAATAATAATTGCAATTTTAAGTGCTTCAATATTCGCATCCGGAGGATGGCAACTAGGGTCCTACATTAGTGACGTTTGGTCTCCTGAAAACAAATTGCCTCTGATAATTGGACTATCATTTATGGGTGTAATTTTCGGAGGAATTTCGGGGCCACTGTTAATAATTAAAATTGCAAACCGGATCACACGCTACAGTCAAGAATTCACAACTTCTAGGCTTCTTTCTATTTCACTTGGGATGCTGATTGGTTTGTTTTTAGGGTTAGGAATTTCATTGCCTTTTATTCAAATTTCTGGATGGATAGGAGTTGGACTACCACTGTTCATCAGTTTGTTTTCAGCATATGTAGGCGGTTTTATAATGATGTCTCCCAATAGGGACATTTTTCAACAATGGTTAAAGATTTCTTCAAGCCCTCCACTCCTCCCAAATGAATATCTTATCGATACTAGTGCAATCATAGATGGAAGATTCAGTGAACTAATAAAAAGTGAATATATTTCAGGACATATAGTGGTTCCAAACTTCATTCTGAAAGAATTGCAAAATATTGCCGATTCGTCAAACACTATTAAACGCGAACGTGGTAGAAGAGGATTAGACCTTCTAGACGATCTACAAAAAAATTATTCCGATGGAATTCAAATCTCACAGAAAAATGAAGCCAATCTTTCAGGTGATGTAGACAACAAATTAATAGAATTCGCATTAGACCAGAAGATTACATTAATTACGACAGATTATAATCTAACTAGAGTCGCAGAACTAAGGGGAATTAACGTTTTAAATATTCATACCCTAGCTTTTGCACTTAATCCAATAATATCAAACGGTGATAAAATAATTTTGGCCATCACTCAAGTAGGAACTGAATCAAATCAGGGTGTTGGCTATCTTGATGATGGAACTATGGTAGTTGTAGAGTCTGGAGAGCAATTTCTAAATACAAGTATTGAAGTAACTATTACAAGAATATTGCAAACCCCTACGGGATCTATGATGTTCGCAATCTCATCCGAGAATCCCTAAAAGATGATGCTGAAATCTAACAACCACAATTCTAAAACACCTAATACCTCGGCTATACTTCTTGCGGGAGGTACAAGTAATAGAATGGGCTCAAAAGACAAGATTTTATCAACGCTGGGTGAAATTCCCGTATTGTTTCATAGTTTAGAAACGCTAAATTCTTCACCGGAAATACATTCGATTATCATAGTAGTACCCAAAGATAAAATACTTGCTTATCAAGAGAAAATTCCTAATGATAAATTCCCAAAAATCCAGAAGATTTGTGAAGGAGGAAATTCCAGACAGGAATCAGTTCAGGCTGGATTAAATTTTGTTCAATCTGTTAAATGGGTCCTGATACATGATGCAGCTAGACCTTTTATTTCTCAACATATGATTTCTGAAGCTACTGAAGCGGTGAAGGATACAGGTGCTGCAACGGCGGCAATTCCCATGACCGACACACTGAAACTATCAGAAGACGCTGGATTGAGCGTAAAACTTACAATTCAACGCGAAAAAATTTGGGCTGCACAAACACCACAAATTTTTTCAGTTGACATGCTTAAAAAGGCCCACGCTAATCCTCCAATATCTGATTTCAGTGATGACTCATCCTTAATTGAGGCTTCGGGTATAAAGGTAAAAATATTTTCAGGTTCCACCCAAAACATTAAAATAACTTTCCCTGCTGATTTGAAAATTGCGGAGGCTATTTTCAAATCTTTAAATCCTTACGATTACAAGGCAAATCAATGACACAACGATGCGGAATAGGGTTTGATGTTCACCCGCTTAAACCTAATCTAGATCTCATACTTGGCGGAACTAAAATCCCACACCACTCTGGATTACAAGGTCACTCTGATGGTGATGTATTAATCCATGCAATAATTGATTCGTTGTTAGGAGCAGCCGGATTAGGAGATATAGGAAAACACTTCCCAAAGAATCATCCCGATTTGAAAAATATCAAGAGTACTTTAATGCTAAGTCAAACATATCAATTACTGAAATCATCAAAATGGCGAGTAATCAATGTGGATGCTACAATAATCGCCGAGGAGCCAACGATTAGCCCATATGCACAGTCAATGTCAAACGTGATTGCAGCTGAAATCGCAATAGATCCAAATGCAGTTAACATAAAATCTACAACTTCAGACAACCTAGGATTTACGGGTAGAAAAGAAGGAATAGCAGCCATATCAATAGCTACAATTCAAGTGCTGAAATGAACCTATTTAATACACTCACAATGACAAAAGAGCCTTTTACTCCATCAAATAATGATGTGAAAATGTATGTATGTGGAATAACTCCATACGCACCTGCTCACATTGGGCATGCCATGGTATCAATAGTTTTTGATGTTCTCAGAAGATATTTGGAACACAAAGGGTTCGCTGTAACTCACATACAGAATTTTACTGACGTTGACGACAAGATGATCCAAGCAGCATCGAAATCTGGCGATACAGTCCTTGAGATCGCCGAAAAGAATATCGCTTCATATATGATGGAAATGGATCAATTGAACATTTTGAGGGCGACAGCATATCCTAGAGCCACATTGGAAATAAATTCTATAATTAATTTAATAGAAGGTCTGATAAACAAGGAATATGCATACAATATTGATGGCGATGTGTTTTTTAGGGTCAAAAAATCAATAGATTATGGGAAACTCAGCCATCGTAAAATTTCAGATTTGTTGGCAGGCGCAAGAATAGAAGTAGATGAAAGAAAAGAATACCCAGGGGACTTCGCACTATGGAAAAAAACCATAGTGGATACAGACCCCTCATGGGAGAGCCCTTGGGGCTATGGCAGACCCGGTTGGCATATTGAATGTAGCGCGATGGCAACAACTTACTTAGGAGACATGATTGATATTCACGGTGGTGGTCAAGATTTAATTTTCCCACATCATGAAAATGAAATCGCCCAATCCGAATCATTCTCTGATAAAAAACCTTACGCAAAATTTTGGTTGCACAATGGTATGCTCAGGCTGGGACATGAAAAAATGAGCAAATCAGTGGGTAACATTATTTCAATTTCAGAGGCACTAAATAAATTCTCTTCTGATGCTATACGATTATTTTTTCTAACTTCCCACTATAGAGATCCAATCACATATTCTGAAGAAAATGTGATTTCACAAGAACGCGCATTGGAAAGATTAATCAACGCGTCCCAATTAGAGCCACGAGGATCTACAGAGGTCAAGTTCAATACAGATTCTTATGTTCAGCAATTCAACATGGCAATGGACGATGATTTAAACACTCCTAGAGCCCTATCCGTGTTATTTAATATAGCAAGAGATATCAACCGCAATCAATCAATCTCAAAGACATTAGAACCTCTGCAATCAACCTTAAAAATGTTGTCATCAGTTTTAGGATTGTCGCTTACCAAGCATGAATCTATTCAAACAAATGACTCAAGCGAAGACCTGATTAACTTACTAATTGAAATTCGATCTGACATGAGGAAATCCAAACAATTTGAGGCTGCAGACAAAATTCGAGATGGACTAGAAAAATTAAATGTGCTAATTGAAGACCACAACAATGGAACCGATTGGAAATTCTCTAATTAACTATCTAGCAACCAACTCTCTCAAAAACTTGGACTCTATGTCGATTCCCGTCAGTTACATATAATCTGCCTGTAGAATCTAATTCCACAGATACTGGCCCCCAAAAAAGTTTTTCAACATGAGCGGATTCTCGATGAGGATCTCCTAAATCAGAAAAATCTACCCCTGCCACAGGTTCTAAATTAGCAGTTTCCCTAGCATCCCTTTCATCAACATTACTTTCCATAAAACTCTGTGCCCATTTAGACAGTGTAGCTTCACCTCTCAACATTTGATGAAAATTTCCCTGCTCGTTAAAAATCTGCACCCTTTCATTACCCCAATCCGCTACATAAGAATAACCAAACTCGTCTACCGCCACACCAGAAGGTCTAAGTAATTGTCCTTCTCCCTTGCCTGAAGACCCAATAGTGGAGATATATTCACCTTCTGAAGAAAATCTCTGAATTCTATCATTACCCCAGTCAGCTACATATATTTCGCCTGTGTGAGAAATTTCTATCCCCCATGGAAGATTAAATTGTCCTGGGTTTGATCCATTGGATCCAAAAGATTCCATAAAGATACCCTCATCAGAATACTTTTGAACCCTATGATTGTGAGTGTCTGAAACATAAATGTTGTTTTGCGTATCCACAGCAATACCTGAAGGCCCGTCAAATTCTGCTATACCAGAGCCAGACTGTCCCCAAGCAGAAAGAAAATTTCCATCACTATCAAATCGTTTTACCTGATGAACGAAATCATCGGTAATGTAAATTGAACCAAAATTATCTTCTGTTAAACATGTTGGAGAAAAAAGATTTTGATCAGAAATTTCTGAAAACCCAAATGTCCCATAAAACTCGCTATCTAGATCCAATACAGTTACCCTAATCCCTCCCTGTCCAGAAGTTAATGCGGGAGCTCTAGATCGATTTGCAACATATATTTTCCCATTTTTAGCAGCAACCAAGTCTGTAGGGTATTCAAAACCTCTGCCTCTCATGGCCAATATACCCAGTGTTAAACTATATTTCACAAGAGGAGTTGTAATTTCTTAATACCATCATTTCTACAATTTCAGTAAAACAAAATATCAAATTCTTTGAAATTCATCGGAAACAGCTGCAAGACGAATTAATTGTGGAAACTTTTCTTTCTGACCTAAACATTCATTGGCAAATTCAACCAAAATTTCTTCCGTCTCACTAGAAACTTCAAGACCACCTAATTCATCTAAACATTTTTCTACTAAATCATCCGAGGAAAAATCTCCAGATGCTTCAAATAATTTATCTACAATTTTACTGACACCTGGTTTGGCAATATCTCCAAATTGTTCTGACAAGAAATTCAACCTCTCAAGTAGAGTGCCACTATCAATCCACTCAAGGCCTTGATGCCAACCTTCAACAGTAAAAGGATTATTCAAGAATTGACCCATCCATCCAATTTGAACGTTCCGAATTACCATCTCATATCTTGGCCGATCAAATTCTTCTGTCATTCTAAGCGTTCCTACTACTAATTCTGTTGGACTCTTTATTTTCTGATAACGGATTTTCTCATCTTTGAAAAAATCTGAATTAAATAGCACCCTTAACATATGTTTTATATCATAGGAACTATCAAAATACGCATCTACTAAAATCTGAATCGCCTCTGGGTCTTGTGGGGGAACGTAAGGCCATGATGGAACCGAAGGCTCATCGGAGACAAAGAAATTATATAAATGTCGAGCTATAAATCTTGCTGTAGACTCTTGCTCACAAATTATCCTTATAATTTCTTCCCCATTAAATTCACCAGAATGACCTAAAAATTCTTTGACCCCTTCATCATGATCGTCTTCTCTATAATCAAAGAAATAATTAATCCTCCCATAAGGCCAATCTGAATCTTTTTTGGATCGAGCCATCATGTATTCTGTATTGCCAATTGTCCATCCTGTGAACGCTCTAGCGCATTCTTTTATATCAGTCTCTGTATAATTCCCCACACCCATCGAAAATAACTCTAAAAGCTCGCGACCCCAATTCTCATTAATCGCGCCTTTGTGATTATCTTGGTTATCCAACCAAACAATCATAGCCGGATTCTTTGAAAGCTCTAACAAAAGACGATCAAATTTGCCTAGAGAATGTGCTCTAAACATCTGGATTTGTTCGTGCAATACTCTACCATTAATAACTTTATCATCGCCTGTAGCAAAAAGTTGATGCCAAAACAAAGTCATCTTTTCTTTTAAAGGAGAATTGGTCGTTATCATCCTATACAACCAATTTCTTGCGGATCCGGGATAATTAATCATCCCAGAGGCCTCATGATCAAATCTCCTGACCATGAATTCGCCGACCCAAGAATCATCTTCTGAATCTAACAAATAATCTACAGTATTTTCATAACCCATAGATACATATTGATCGGCCTCATCCCTGGTAGATCCAAAAGCTGCTCGCCTAAGTAAATGTTCAACCAACTTCACTTCAGGAAGACTCATAACCCGCTCCTATGGGATAACAAAATGAAATAAAATCATTTTGTAGATACTATCTAACGCACCTGATAAAATCAAATTCTGTTAGTAGCGCTCACAATTGAAATCGCAACAAATACAACCGCTAACACAATAGTAAAGCGAAATAAAATTTGTTCCATCCCACGTCTAGTCCGAAAACCCCCATCGCCACCACCGAACAAACCGCCACCGCCAGCACCTCTAACTTGGAGCAAAATCAACACTACCAACAAAATAGAAATGAAACTTTGAATTATTACAATTAAATTATCCATCGACCTCATACACTTCCATTAACTAGAGTTTATATCAACTATCGAATTGCCTCAAGATGGGAAATGACTAATTCTCTAGCAATCTTTGGATTGGCTTTCCCTTGAGTTTCCTTCATAATCTGACCAATAAAAAACCCCACTACTGCGTCTTTACCCTCAAAATAATCACTCACAGACTTTGGATTTCCATCAATTATTCTTGATACTGCATCTTCGAGAATATTATTATCAGATATTTGAACCAACCCTTGCTCTTCAACTATTTGGGCCGGATTACGACCGGTTTCATAAACTACCTTGAATACATCCGTAGCCATATTGTTGCTTAACGATCCACTATTTATAAGTTGAACTAACTCTACAAGATGTGAAGGTTTTACTAGTATTTCACTAATTACCTTCCCCTCATCATTCATGAGACTAAACAAATTCGTAATTATCCAATTTGATAATTGTTTAATCAGATTTTTATCAACTTTTGAATTAGCATCTAAAAGATCAACACAAGCGTCAAAAAAGTCAGATGTTTTTCTGTCAGTAGTAATCAAAACTGCGTTATCCATTGTCAAATCATACAAATCTATATATCGAACAATTCTTTGGGCTGGAAGTTCAGGAATTAGTTCTCCCAGTTCTGAAATCTGATTTCTGTCAAGAACTACGGGTAACAAATCTGGTTCAGGGAAATATCTATAATCATGAGCAAACTCTTTACTTCTTTGTGAAAAAGTTATTTGCTTTTGCTCATTCCAACCACGAGTTTCTTGTTCAATTTTAGCTCCTGCATCCAACAACTGTGACTGGCGATGTTGTTCAAACTCCAAGGCACTAAATACAGAACGAAAACTATTCATATTTTTAATTTCGACCTTTGTACCCAATTCTTTGACCCCAATATGGCGCAAACTAATATTTGCATCACACCTAAAATTACCCTCTTCCATGTTGGCTAAACTTGTTTCAATATATCTAACGATTTGGTGAACTCTTTGCAGGTAACTTCTAGCTTCATATGGGCTATTCATTTCAGGCTCTGAAACAATTTCCATTAACGGTACCCCAGCACGGTTCATATCCATTAAAGTATATCCATTACCTTGAGAATCCCGTCGGTGCATCAACTTCGCTGTATCTTCTTCCAGATGTATTCTATTGATATTAATAGATTTTTCATGTCCCTGAGAAGTCTCCACAGATAATTTACCATTTAACGCCAATGGCAAATCGAACTGCGATATTTGATATGCCTTCAAAAGATCAGGGTAATGATAATTCTTACGATCAAATTTCGAATATCCTGAAATATTACAATTTAATGCCAAACCAGTTTTCACTACGTGTTCAATTGCTAGACGATTTATTTTTGGCATCACGCCAGGCATGCCCATACATATGGGACATACAAATGTATTAGGTCTAGAATCTTGATAATCAGCAGCACAGCTGCAAAACATCTTGCTTTTAGTAAGCAACTGAGCATGAATCTCAAGGCCTATAACTGTTTCGTAATCCATTTTAAGCCTTAATAAAAATCGTGTGTTAAGTATATATTCTGTTCATCTAGCAAACAAGAGTTTCATAGCGTTAAAACATTTTTTCATTAAATTTCAACGGGACAAATTTGCAATGTCCAATCGTTTTTATCGATATTCCACTTGGTGATTTAGATATCAAAATTAGTTCCTGGCCAGATGAGCCCACAACGGGAGCAACCATTCTTCCAAATTTACTCAACTGGTCAACCAGTTGCATGGGTATTAATGGACATGCTGCAGACACAATGATTGCATCATAAGGAGCATTCGACTCAGAACCCCATTCACCAACTTCAACACTTACTATTGCTGTGGTGGAATAGCCTAAATCAATCAAACGACTCTTAGCAAGCTTGTACAAACCTGCAATGCATTCAGTAGTGGTTACTTTGTCACTTAAATTACTTAATATAGAAGCTTGGTACCCACTACCAGTGCCAATTTCCAAAACATTATCAAATTTGGAAATATTTAAACTATTAAGCATTGTGGCAATCATTGAAGGTTGAGAAATGGTCTGGTTAAACTCAATTGGAAGGGCCACATCTTCATAAGACTTTAGCAAATCTTGCGACCTTACAAATTTCTCCCGTGGAACACTACCCATAGCATTAATTACTTTATGGTTATTAATGCTAGTTTGTATTTTTTCAAACAACGCGTATTTAGAGTCAAAAAGATTCATCTACCTATCATTAAATCAAAATCTAATTAAACATGCTATGCCACATCTTCACTCGAACAGTATATAATACCCAATATTGATTTTTATCTTATAAATGGTGTGAACTTGCCACAATATTATCCAGTTTTTCTAGACTTAAAAGGACGTAAAACCCTAATAATTGGGGGAGGTGATTTTTGTCAAGAAAAAGTGGAGGTTCTTCTGGGATACAATGCCGAAATAGAAATTGTTGCTACTCAAATCCCTGAAAAAGTTAAACCCTTGTGTCAAAAGAAAATTGTGAAATGGTCTAATCGCGAATTTATTCCTGAAGACCTTGATGACACATTTCTTGCAATAGTTGCAGACACATCAAATGAATTGTTAAATCAACAGGTATATGATGAAGCCAAAAAGCGGAATGTCCTGCTAAATGTGGTAGATGTCACACATCAATGTTCATTTATTACACCAGCAATAATAAATAGTGGTGAGGTTACGGCAGCCTTCTCTACAAGTGGTACAAGCCCTGCCCTAGCCAGAAAATTTCGAGAAGTACTTACAGGAAACCCTGTAGAATCTTCTCATCCTGTAATGAATTACGCCATTTTAGCACCGTTGTTGGCTGATGTTAGAAACGAAATACGATCCAAAGGAATAAAACTTTACAATGACCACTGGCAAGCTTCCATTACTGACAAGTTAGTGAATTATATGAATGCTGGAAAGTATGAAAAGGCTAGGAAAGTATTATTAAATGACTTATTAGAAGGAATAAATTGCGAATGTTCCAATAACATTTGCAAAAAATATGAGTCGAAAATGGAAATTGCGGCGGAACTAAAGAAAAATTCTCCTAAATGGAAATAATCAATGGACTATCCTTCAAAAGTATATTTAGGAACTCGATCTAGCCCATTGTCATTAATGCAAACAGATTATGTGTTAAACCTTCTAAGAACTAATCATCCAAATATTGAGTTCATAATAGTCAAGTCCACAACTCGAGGGGATCAAAACAAAAATGCACCTCTTGAATCAATGGATAGAGGCATGTTTTCCTCTGATATTTCTTCAGCAGTTCTATCAAAAACAATTGATTGTGCATTGCATTCAGCCAAAGATTTACCAGTAGTAGCAGGAACTGGATTGGTAATTGCAGGAGTTCCAAAACGATCAGATCCAAGGGACGTTTTAATTACAAAATGGAGACTTCCTTTAGATCAACTTCCTTCAGGTGCGAGATTAGGAACAAGCAGCTTAAGACGGAAAATCCAGATACAACATATCAGGCCAGATATTGAAATCCTTCCTATTAGAGGAAATGTAGGAACACGAATTGATAAAGCTATGAATTCCACTGACTACGATGGAGTAATCCTTGCAGCATCGGGACTCATACGACTAGGTATCCAAGACAAGATTGATCATTTTTTGCCAACTGAATTATGTACACCCGACATTGGCCAAGGTACACTGGTACTCGAAGCTCAAAAAGACAATATTTTACTTGCCGAAATCCTATCGAAAATTACTCATAGAGATACTTTGCTTGCTCTGACAGCTGAACGCAGTTTTGTTTCGGAGATTGGTTCAAATTGCTCAACTCCGCATGCTGCTTTCGCTGAAGTATTTCAAGACTCTATTCAGATGCAGGTGATGGTAGCTTCTGAAAATTCTCGGGAACTGTATAGGACCAAGATTTCATGTGACATTGATACACCAAATCAAGCAGGGAAAATTGCACTTACATCATTGATAAACCAAGGTGCTGATATCCCAACCATGAGAGATAAAAATGACTAGAAATGGGAAAGTATATCTAATTGGAGCCGGTCCTGGTGATCCTGGACTTATTACTGTCAAGGGATTAAAAACTTTGCAAGATGCAGAGGTAGTAATCTTTGATACTTTAGCAAACTCCGCATTGTTAGATGAATGCGCTCAAAATACTGAACTAATAAGCGTGACTGGGCTAGGTAAAACTCCCACCAGGCAGCAAAATATTAACAATTTATTAATATCCAAAGCCAAATCTGGGAAATTAGTTGTGCGGTTAAAAGGAGGAGATCCTTTTGTTTTCGGAAGAGGTGGTGAAGAAGCAGAGGCTTTAGCATTAGAAAATATTAGCTTCGAAATAATCCCCGGAATTTCATCATCAATAGCAGTCCCTGCATATGCTGGGATCCCCATTACTCACCGCAAACATGCTTCTCAATTTATTGTGATTACTGGAAACGAAGATCCTCACAAAAACTCTTCTCAAATTGATTGGAAACTAGTAGCTAATGGAAAAGCTACAATTGTGGTTTTGATGGGTAGAAAAAACCTTTCTTCAATTGCACATAGAATGATAAAAGAAGGCCTGGATCCAAATACTCCAGCAGCAATAATATCTGATGGAACTTTACCCACTCAAAAATCAATTACTGGTAATTTAGGAAATATTTCTGACAAAGCCGACAAATTCGAAATTAAATCTCCCGCAATTGCAATTTTTGGGAAAGTTGTGAATCTGAAAAACAAATTAACGTGGTTTGTTCCTTCTCATATCAAGGGGAAAAAAGTTCTAATTACAAGGGCAGAACATCAGTCAAAAATTTTGATAGATGGTTTGGAAAAACTTAATGCATCAGCTATTTCAGTTCCAACAATAGAAATTCAAGAGCTTCTAGACTACTCAAATTTAGCAGAAACACTAAAGAATATTCGCGAATATTCATGGATTGTTTTCACAAGTGTCAATTCGGTTGAAATTGTATTTGCTAAAATCAAATCATTCGGAATGGATCCCCATCAAATCCTATCTGATATCAAAATTGCTGTGATTGGTAGTGCCACAGCTAAATCGATTAAAGATTCCAACTTAACTCCTTCTTTACAACCGAGTCCATATATTGCTGAGGAATTGGCGGAGTCAATTTCACAGAATTCTAATACTGATGCGAAAATCCTAATTCCAATTTCTGAAAATGCACGAAACACCCTTAAAGAAAGTTTAACTTCAAAAGGATTCAATGTTGATACAATTCCAATTTATCGAACAATTACACCAAAAAAATCTGCTGACGAAATTAATACCAATTTTGAAAACGGAATTGATATAATAACCTTCACTAGTGGATCTACTGTTAAAGGATTATTCGAGATTCTAGATGGTGATACTACATATGTAAATTCTGCTGTTGTAGCATGTATTGGTCCAATAACTGCACAAACATGTATAGAATATGGTATTACACCAGATATCATCGCTAGCAAGCATAATGTTGAAGGCTTAATACAAGCTATCAATGATTACTTTTCAGAACTCTGAGGTGTATTGTATGTTCCCAAATAAAAGATTACGCAGACTTAGAGGCTCCAGTTCATTGAGGGACCTTGTAAGAGAAACCCAATTATCACCTGATGATTTCATTTTCCCTATGTTTATTACTCACGGGAAAAATATCAAACGTGAAATTTCTCCAATGCCTGGGATTTTCCAGTTTTCAGTCGATTTACTAGAAGAAGAAATTACCGAACTCTTAGAAATTGGAATAAAAGGGATTTTGCTTTTTGGAATCCCCTCAGTCAAAGATGAATTAGGAACCGACGCATATTCAGATAATGGAATCATCCAACAATCAATCAAAAAAATTAGATCTATTTCGCAAGAATTGATAATTGTTTCTGATATATGTTTGTGTGAATATACTGACCATGGACACTGTGGAGTGTTAGAAAACTCCACAGTAGACAATGATAAAACTCTGAGTCTACTTTCAGAAATGGCTTTATCACACGCAGCTGCAGGTTCAGACATAATCGCACCCTCAGCAATGATGGATGGACAAGTAAAATCGATCAGGTCAGCTTTGGATGAAGCTAATATGCATTCCACTCCTATAATGAGTTATTCAGCTAAGTATGCATCATCATTTTATGGACCCTTCAGAGTCGC
>CAZWTJ010000003.1:0-54389 GCA_964637555.1 uncultured Dehalococcoidia bacterium
GATGAATACCTTGGTTTGGTTGAACATGGCGATCTTGAGCAACTTGGAATTCAGGCTATCAGCGTATTAGGAACCTTAGTATATTCTGCGGTGGCTACAGTAATAATTTTATACATTCTTGACAAGATTCCAGGTTTGGGATTGAGAGTTTCTGATTCTGAAGAAGATATGGGATTGGATCTGGCTGCTCATGGTGAACAGGCATCTGTTGGTGATGGAGCTGATTAGGAATTTTAGTAAATCAACTTAATTGAAAGGTGAAGAAATGCTTAAAATAGAGGCAATATTCAGGCCAGAAAGAGTTAATGCTGTCACGAATGCTTTATTAGATGTAGGAGTAACTGGATTTAATTATCAAAATGTTACTGGACAAGGTCAGCAAAAAGGAGTTGAGGTAATTGTTGGTAGGGGTGGTCAAGCAACTACTCGTTCAACAGTTGCTAAAACCTTGCTGGTGACTGTAGTTTCGGATGACAAAAAGGATGCAGTAATTGATGCAATAGTCTCAGCTACTCAGACCGGAGAAATTGGTGATGGGAAGATATTTGTAAGCTCTGTTTCCGATACGATTAGAGTTAGGACTGGAGAGACAGGAGACGCAGCACTTTAAAGATAAGGTTACAATTTTTAAAACAGTGTTGGTGCAAAGTGCCAACACTGTTTTATTTTATTCGTCAAAAATTAATTTTCCTAATTTTAAGGTTCTTATAATTTCTTCACTGACTGATGAGATTAGTTCAGGTGCATTTCTGGTTGCTTCACGTAAAGTCATAGGGCTATTAATTATGGAAAATGAGGCATTAATACCATGTTGGTGAACCTCTTCGAATCCTTCGTTTAAAGCTCCTGATATTGAAATGACAGGAATACCCAATTTTTCAGCACGATTTGCAATACCTATAGGGGCTTTGTTGTATATTGTTGAGCGATCGGTAGCGCCTTCACCAGTAATTACCAAATCCGCATCTTTTAGGTGATAATTCAAATCAATAAAGTCTAGGACAATATCTACTCCAGGGAGTAATTTTCCTTTTAAGAATCCTACAAATCCTCCACCCAATCCTCCTGCAGCTCCAGATCCTGGTATGGAGTCAATGTTGACTCCTAAGTCTCTATGAATTATTTTCGCATAATGAGAAAGAGCGCTATCAAGTTGTTTGACCATGCGGGTGGTCGCTCCTTTTTGTGGTCCATAAATTGCTGAAGCACCCTCTGGACCACATAGGGGATTGTTAACATCGCATGCGATCAGGAAATCAGATGCTTTTGCCCTTGGATCAAGTTTGGAAATATCTATATGGTCAAGATTTATCAAAGATGCTCCACCTTGAGGTAAATCTTCACCATTCGAATCGAGCAATCTTGCGCCCAAAGCTTGAATCATTCCTGCGCCACCATCATTTGTCGCGCTACCACCTATTCCAATAATGAATTTTCTGAAATTGTTTTCGAGAGCATCTGTAATGATTTCGCCTAGTCCGAAAGTTGTAGCATTTAAAGGATCTAAGCGGTTGTCTGGAACTAGAGCGAGACCTGAAGTGAGGGCCATTTCAATTACCGCAGTGTTACCATCACCTAGAGCGCCCCAATTCGCATTTCGTTTTTCTCCTAAAGGCCCCGTGACCCTTGAGGATCGGATTTCGCCATCAGATCCTTCAACTAAAGTCTCTAGAGTTCCATCACCTCCATCGGCCGTGGGTACAATAACACATTCCGCATTGGGTAGAACTTTTTTAATTCCATTTTCTACTGATCGTGCAACATTGAGCGCGGAAATACTGCCTTTATATGAATCTGGTGCTATGACAATTTTCATAATGTGAATATAATAGCAGATAGAGTAAACTGATGGCATTATAAGTTTTGGTGATCAAATGGCTAAAAGGAAAGTTCAATACGAAACTAGACAGGTTTACGCTTCAATACGTGAGGAATTGTATATAGCAGCAAAATCTAAAGCATTGGAATTGAGAATGCCTATGCGTGAATTCATCGAACATGCGCTCGAGAAAACCCTAAACTTGAAAGATGATTTTGCTCCAATCCCAAATGCTCTAGAGAATGATGATGCAAAAGGAAAGATTTCTCTGTGGGATGATCCCTACTTAAATATGCAGTCTTCTCAGCCAATTGGTGCTCCAGTCGAACTTACGGCAGAAGAATCAATTAAAGTTCTGAGGCAATCTTTTGGTAAGAAAGATAATGATTGGTCGGATGCTGGAGAGTAAATATGCTCCTTGATAAAACATTATTTGAAGATTTTGGCCGAGGTGATAGTGGAGCAATGTTGATTGTGGATCGGTTGGTATCTGATGAAATTTCGGGGTACGTTTCTACACATACGATCTTTAGCCTCTGGAATAGAGAGACAATTACCAGACGTACAGAAATTGTATTTCAAAGCATCATAAATTTGACTGAAATAGTAATGCTCTCTGCTAATGCTGCGAAAGATGCTGCCATTCAATCTAATATTAATTCTGAATTAGATCATGACATTGTAGTGTTGGGATCTATAGCCAAAGAGATGGGAGTTCCGATTTGTACTAGAAGAGTGGACGAGTTTCAATTAATTATTAATGATATCGTAGATTATTAGGAGTTAATATGGGAAATTTTATAAACATAGTTTCACAATATGAGCGTATGGCGCTTTTTACTTTAGGAAAATTTTCTGGGATGCGAAATCCAGGATTCCATCTATTATTTTGGCCAATTCAGACACAAGTAAGAGTTGATTTAAGAGAAGAAGTTCTTGATATTCCCCGACAGACAAATATCACTTTAGATAATGCTCCTATTGATATAGATTTCTTGGTGTATATGAGGGTGACCGAGGAAAATGCTTCCTCAGCGGTGCTTGAGGTTGTGGATTATCACAGTGCTGTAGTAGGAATTGCTACAACTACTCTTAGGGCAGTGATAGGCGAGATCCCTCTTGATGATGTGCTGTCCCAAAGAGATAGGATCAATGAAGAGTTAAGGCAAAAATTGGATGATGTGACTACGCGTTGGGGTATCAAGGTCACTCAAGTTGAGATTAGAGAAGTTGAGCCTGCTGCAGACATTCAGGAAGCAATGAATAGACAAATGTCAGCTGAACGCTATAGGAGGGCTGCTGTTACCGAAGCTGAAGGAACTAGACAAGCTGCTATTACAGTGGCAGAGGGAGAAAAGCAATCCGCAATTCTTAGGGCAGAAGGTGAAAGACAGGCGGATATTCTCACAGCAGAAGGTCAAAAGCAAGCAGAAGTTTTAAGAGCTGAGGGACATAGTTCGGCCCTAGATAAAATTTCACAAGTAGCCAAAACTCTTGAATCTAACACCATGAGTTTGCAGTATTTTGAGACACTTCGAGATATAGGGGCTGGTGAATCAACAAAATATGTAATCCCCTTGGAACTTACGAATCTACTCAAACCATTTACGAAAAATCTTCCAGAAAATCTACAAAAGTAAATCACTGTCGGATTTCTTATAAATATTCCAAGAGGCTTTTTGCGAGGGATTTATTTATTCCGGGTAGGGAGGATATTTCTTCAACTGAAGAGTTTTGAATGTTTTTCATACTACCAAAGTGATTGATTAATAATTTTCGTTTCTGGGGTCCTATTCCTGGCACATCATCAATCTTTGATTTAAGAGTGTTTTTTGATCTAAGTTGTCGATGAAATGTTATTGCAAAACGGTGAGCTTCATCTCTTAGTCTTTGCATAAGGAATAATCCTTGAGAGTCTTTGGGTAGTATAATTGGTTCTGGAGATTCAGGTATAAAAAGTTCTTCATTTTCTTTTGCCAAACTTGCAATAGGCAGTTCGTTGATTCCGGAGTGTAGTAATACTTCTAGTGCAGCTGTTAGATGACCTTTCCCCCCATCAATGACTATAAGGTCAGGGACAGTTTTCCAATTTGGCTCCGAGGTGATTTCCTCGGATGTAGCATCTTTTAATCGATTGAATCTTCTTTGAAGCATTTCTTGCATCATTGAATAGTCGTCTATACCAGTAACATTTTTAATTTTGAACCGGCGGTAGTGGTGCGGTGCAGGGGAACCGTTTTCAAAAACTACCATACTTCCAACTGGATTCGTCCCACTAATATTGGAAATATCGTAACATTCAATTCGGTTTGGAAGAGTTGGAAGGTGGAGCGCTTCTTGGATTTCGTTCAGTGCAGAATTCATATTCTTTCGATCTGAAGATCTTCGAATTAGCATTTGATTTAATCCATGAATTGCATTGTCTGAAACCATTTTAAGTAATTGTCTTTTTTTGCCTCTCAGTGGTATTTGAAACTGAACTTGTTGTGAGCTTTTAATACTTAGCCACTCTCTAATGGTTTTTTCATCATCTATCGGTTGTTGGATTAGTATCAGTTTAGGGATTACTGTTGCTTCAAGATAAAATTGTTTTATGAATGCCGCAGTTAATTCATTAGGTTTTGTGTTAATACTACTCGTCATTGAAAAGTTGTCGCGTCCAATTAACTTACCTTCTCTGACGAAAAATACTTCAACCCAAGATTCATTTCGATTTTGTGCAACAGCGATTGCATCGTAACTATAAGAATTTAAATTAAGTACTTTTTGGCTCCCCTGGAGATTTTCTATGCTTTTAAGCTGATCACGGTAAGCGGCAGCACTTTCAAATTCAAGCGAATCTGATGCTTGAATCATTTTTGCCTCAAGATTTTTCACAACTTTGCTGGTTTTGCCTTGTAAAAACAGGATAACTTGATCTATCACATTTCTGTAATCGTTTTTATCTGCAGCTCCAATACACGGTCCTATACATCTTCCAATATGAAAATCTAAACAGGGTCTTTCATCAGATCCGGTAATTGTTTTTGTGCAACTTCTATAGGGAAAAAGCTTTTTAAGTAATTTAAGTGTTTTCCTTACACTTCCAGCGTTTGCATAAGGCCCAAAATATAGTGCCCCATCTTTTTTGTTAACTCGTCGAGTTATATAAACTTGTGGAAATTCCTCTGAAATATCAATTTTAATGAAAGGGTAACTTTTGTCATCTTTTAACCGAGCGTTGTACTTTGGTCTATGTTCTTTAATCAGATTGGATTCGAGGATTAAAGCTTCTTGTTCCGATTCTGTAACTATAGTCTCGAAACGTGAAATTTTTGAAATCAGAGTTCGTATTTTGAAATCATGTTTGGAATGTGATTGGAAGTATGAACTAACCCGATTTCGTAGGCTTGCTGCTTTTCCAACATATATTACATCGTTAGCCTCGTCCTTCATTAAGTAGACGCCAGGTAATGTTGGTAGCTTTCTTAGGCTGCTTTGAAAGCTGTGTTTAAGTGAAATATCGGTTGAAGTGGGCTTTTCCAAATTTTGTTTGGGCATTGTTGCCAACTTGTTTTTAATTCAAAACAAAAGTCAGTGCTGCTAAAATGATAGCCATTACTACTGATAGCATTCCGATTTGCCTTAATTCTCCTGCAAGAAAATTTGAAGTTAATACACTTCCGTCGGCAGGATTTTTACTGGGCGAGGAGTTTTTCTCAGGAGATACTTGCTTAGATTCTTCATTTGGCAGAATTGGTTTGGTTGTAACAGGTTCTGGAGAATCTGTAAGAGTCTCAGAGTTAATACTAGACTGTGAAATGCCTGAAACTTCGCTCGGAGATGCACTTTGACGTTGAGATTTTGCTCTCTTTCTCCTGCTATTAAGTTTAGATTGTTTAGAGGCTATTTTATGGCCTTTGCTTGGCATGAAATCACTTTTCTTTCTGATGAAAATTTTGTTAAGCTCTCGGATGAGCCTTATAATACTCTAATCTTACATGTTCGTCAGTTAAATGTGTATAAATTTGAGTTGTTGAAATGCTGGAATGTCCTAATAGAGATTGAACATGTAGTAATGATGCACCCCCTTGTAGCAAATGAGTTGCAAAACTATGACGGAGGGTGTGCGGTGTAACTGACTCCGGAATTTCTGCCCGTTCCGATTCACGTTTGAGGATATTCCAGAATCCTTGTCTTGTTAATCTGTTGCCCCTTGAATTCAGGAATAGTGCGTTGGAAAATTTGTCGCCTAAGATTTTACTCCTGCCATCTATAATCCATGATTCAACTGATGATACAGCCTCAGAATGTACCGGCAGGATGCGTTCTTTGTTTCCTTTTCCGATTACCCTAAGATAAGATTCTGGGATATTAATATCTGCAAGATTAAGGTTAGTCATTTCGCTTACTCTAATACCTGTTGCGTACATTAATTCAAGCATCGATTGATTTCTAAGCATTAGGTACATTTTGTCTGACGTTTTCGTTAGTAGGGGTGTTTTTAAGAGCTTATTCATTGAACTTATTGGAATGTGGTGTGGCAATGCTGGACCATATCTAGGTGAGCTAAGATCAATCGAAGGATCTTCAGCAATTATTTCTTCGTTCAGCAAAAACCCGAAAAAAGATTTTGTTGACGCTAGTTTTCTCGATCGGGATGTTTCAGAATATCCTCTATCTTGTAGAAATATCATAAATTTTGATATGTCTTGAGCGTGTACGTTATACCACTCGATTGGAGAAGATTGGCTTTTGGGTTTTAGGAATTCGGTTAATTGAGATAGGTCGTTTTTATAAGCATCTACCGTGTTTGAGGAAGCCCCTCTTTCAACATGCATGAAATTCAAAAACAGTTTGATATGAGGATGTAAATCAGAAAATTTATTTGTGGTTTCTAGTTGATTTGTTGCCATGAGAATATTGTATTGAAAAGTCGATTAGGTGAGATCTATTTCTTGACACTTTTCTTCCATGACATTAGGCTACAAGAACCAGATTGTAGAATATACTTCTTTAAGGTGACTAAATGATCGAAATAGGCATTCCTCCCAACTTGTTGTTATTGGGTGGTGAATTTGTTCTGAGTTGGCATGGATTTTTTGCCGCTGTGTCTATATTGATTGCGGTGTTTTTAGTTGGAAGATGGGCACCTCTATTTGGGCTGGAATCTGATGACGTATATACGGTTGCTTCGTTTGCTATCATTGGCGGTATTATTGGTGCTCGCTTAGTTCATGTAGTAGATAATTTGGGGTATTATTCAGAAAACCCCGCGGCCATTTTAGCCATTTGGAAGGGTGGAATTGGGCTCTGGGGAGGATTGATTGGTGGTTTTGTTGGAGGTGCAGCATACTCCAAGTGGGCTAAATTGCCTATTGGGAACCTCGCTGATTTGGCTGCCCCAGCCGTTCTGTATACTATAGCTATTGGAAGGATTGGGGACATAGTAAACGGAGAACATTGTGCAACCAATTCGGAGGCATGGTATTCATTCTCTTGGACAGCCCTAATGTCCAATGCTGCTTTTTGTAAGAGCTCCGGCGGAGTTAATGCTTGGATGCATCCGGTTATTGCAATGGAGATTTTCTGGTGCATGATAGGGTTGTTTTTCATTTGGAGATTAGTTGGGAAAGTTTCACCTTCTGGCATGATATTTGCCTTAGCACTTTCTTGGTATGCAATTGGTAGATTTTTGATTCAATTGTTGAGAGTAGATAAGGTGTGGGTTTTTGGATTGCAGGAAGCGCATTTCATCTCTTTGGTTATATTATGTATTACTATTCCACTGATTTTGATAAAGGCTAAGTGGAATTTTGATAGAGGATGGAGAGACATTTTAAATTTCGAAATGCCTCCTGAGACTGAGGGTTCTTCACGGGCTGAGAGACGAAGAAAATAACACTCTAAATTTCTGTCGATAATTAATCTGATATGGCGAAGTCTTTAATAATTAATTGAAAGTTTGTCATTCCGTTCCAAGTGTTCTCACTAATTTGGTATAGGATGTCAACATACCCATTTGATTGATTAATTAAATTCCCAAGTCCGAATCCAATTGAATCGTAGTATTTTTCATTATCAGATAATGTCATTTTCAAGTGGGTTTTCGTAGCTCCTACAGTTTTAGATTCTATTACTTTCATTCTCTTTGACAAAAAAATTGGTGTTGGATTACTAGGCCCAAAAGGTTCTAATGATCCAATAAACTCGAAATGATTAATTACTTCCTGTACCGAAGTCGTGCATTCCACTTCAAATGTTGTTGCATTGTTTGATGAAATGGATTGGTTTGTAGTTTGAGTTAATCTATCAATTAATTCTGGAATTAGATTTTCTTCAATTGTAAAACCAGCTGCTTTGGAGTGCCCGCCAAATTTTGTCAATATGTCAGAACAATTCTTAAGAGCATGAATGATGTTGAAATCTACAACACTTCGCGCACTACCCTTACTGTTTGCACCATTTTTTGCAATTGCTATAGCAGGTTTAGAGAACCGTTCCGAGAGTTGATTAGCTATTAAACCAATAATTCCAGGATGCCACTCATTGTGTTGAACAACAAGTATTTCTTTTTGGCTAATATCTGGATATTCAGTCTTCGATTGATGAAGTGCTTGCATCACAGATTTGGATGTTAGGGATTTCCGTTTATCATTTAAGGATTCTAGGTGAGTCGCAAGTTTTTGTGCAGTGGTTTTGTTTTCTGTTGTAAGTATTTCAAGTGAAGCGAGTGCATTTTCTAGTCTTCCAGGAGCGTTCAATCGTGGAATGAGTTTGAATGACGCATCTTGGGAAGTAAGAGAATGCAAATTGGTTCCACTTTTTTGAGCTATAGCTTTTAGTCCAAGAGATTGGGTTTTCCGCATATGACGGATGCCCTCAGACACAATGAATCTGTTTTCCGAATTTAGGATTCCCACATCTGAGATTGTTCCTAGGGCTGCAAATTGAATGAGGTTATTTGGAAGAGGCTTTTCAAATGAATGATATATTGCAGAAGCTAATTTATATGCGGTACCTGATCCAGTTAGGCTTTTATTGGAGTACTGAGATTCAGGTAAATTCGGGTTGATTAGCGCCGCAGAATCGGGGCGATTTTCTAAAGGGAGATGGTGATCAGTAATAATTACGTCTATCCCCATGGATTTTGCGTGCGACACTTCCTTTATATCTGTAGTTCCACAGTCAACAGTGATAATCAATGAAACCTGATTTGATTTGAAAAAGTCCAAGGCTTTCAAATTTAGTCCATGGCCTTCAGATATCCTGTTGGGGATATACGGGAATGTAGAAATCCCAAACGCATTCAAGGTTGTTAATAGAATTGCAGTAGCTGAAATCCCGTCTACATCAAAATCTCCAAAAATTCCAATATGCTCGGTGTTTTCTATAGCAGTGTGGATTCTTTTTATGGCTAGTTTCATTTCTGGTAGATCATAGGGGTCAATCAATGATTTAGGGCTGGGGCTCAGAAATGTCTCGACCTGTTTTGCTGTTTTGATTTTTCGGTTGAATAGCAATTGTGTAGAGAAATTATCCAAACCAAAATTGTCAGATAATTCTTGAGGGGCAATGGGTTTAAAGTTCCATAGGTTCAAGTTTTTCAATATCTATCCCCAAATTTTTGGCGGATTTTCAACCTTTTGTTTCCTACGTAGCTCGGAAAATTAAGGAAGCATTGTGTCCGCCAAAACCAAAAGAGTTACTCATTACTGTAGAGATCTGTTTCTGGACTGCCACGTGTGGAGTATAGTTTAAATCGCACTCAGAATCAGGATTGTCTAAATTGATTGTAGGAGGGATCATTGAAGTTTTGATGGACATCACAGATATTACAGCCTCCAATGCGCCACTTGCTCCTAGCAAATGGCCAGTCATTGATTTGGTTGAACTAATTGGGATGTCATAAGAGCTGTCTTTCAGAACACTTTTCATAGCCATAGTTTCGTATTTGTCATTAAGAGGGGTTGATGTTCCGTGAGCGTTAATATATGACAAATTCTGTGGTTCAGTTTGGGCTTGAGTGAGGGCTATTTTCATCGCTCGCGCACCTCCTTCACCTTCTGGTGCAGGTTGAGTTATATGATACGCGTCAGCTGTAGAGCCATATCCAGCTATTTCTGCAATGGGTTGTATTCCTCGTTGTGAAACGCTTGATTCACTTTCTAATATCAATATACCGGCGCCCTCTCCTAGGACAAATCCATCACGCTCTGAATCGAATGGCCTTGAAGCTTTTTGAGGGTCTGCATTCCGTCTCGATAATGCTTTGCAAGCATTAAAACCAGCAATACCTATAGGGCAGATTGCTGCTTCAGCGCCTCCAGTAATCGCAACGTCTACATCACCTCTTCTGATTGATTCTAGCGCTAGCCCAATGGAATCAGCACTGCTTGCGCATGCAGAGACAGCACTGTAGTTTGGCCCCTTAGCTCCAAGGAGCATTGATACTCGACCAGATGCCATATCCGGAAGCATCATAGGTACTAGGAATGGGCTTACGCGTGTCGGACCACGGTCGTCAAGTACCTGGATTTGTTCAGAAAGAGTGATGATTCCGCCGATCCCACTGGCAATATTTACCGAAATCCTGTTCGAATTACTGGGGTTAATATCAAGATTTGCGTGTGCTACAGCCTCAAGACTTGCAACGCATGCAAGCTGTACAAATCTATCCATTCTCGCAGATTCTTTTAATCCTAAAATTGAAACGGGATCAAAATCAGGGATTTCAGCAGCAATTGTCGTTAATAGATTTTCAGTGTCGAAAGATGAAATTTGGTTAATTCCAGATTTTCCTTGGATGAGCGATTCCCAGCTAGAATTTAAGTTTAAACCTACGGGACTAACCGCGCCAAGACCTGTAACGAAAACCCGTTGATTCATAGAGACTCCTAAAATACAAACTAGGCGGATTATAACATATGCTTGATATTGGAGACTTGGGATGAAGGGTATGATAATTTATAATGAATGATAAAAGGAAAACAATGACAACCAGCGTTACAAATCCAATTCCCTTAGTATATCTACAGACTCATGGATGTAAACTTAATCAGGCTGATACTGCTCAATTGTCCGCGCAGTTCCTTGATTCAGGATTCCAAATCACTGATTCTATCGATAACGCCGATGTTTATTTAATTAATACCTGCACTGTTACTCATGTGGCTGATAAGAAAGCAAGACAGGCGATTAGATCTGCTCGTAGGAAACGTCCTGATTGCAAAATCATTGTCACTGGTTGTTATGCTGAAAGATCTAGCAAAGATTTGCAAAAATTCTCAGAAATAGATCTGGTTATTGGTAACAAAGAAAAGCCAAAGATAGTGGGGCTTCTGAAGGAGATGTTGGGTCACGATCTGGCAGCTTGTACGACAGGTTCTGATTTTTCCGAAGTTTTGACTCCTAGGATTTCTAGGACGAGGGGGATGGTTAAGATTCAAGAGGGTTGTGACCAGGTTTGTGCGTACTGTATTGTCCCCAAAGTTAGAGGCAGAGAACGAAGTATATATCCAGAGATTATTATTAAACAGATCAACGATTTTGTAGATAATGGGTATAAGGAAATTGTACTTACAGGTACTCAATTAGGTTCTTACGGTTTCGAATTTGGTGACTGCGACCTTACAATGCTGTTAGAGCGTATTTTGAGCGAAACAGATTTGCAAAGACTCAGAGTTTCTTCTCTTCAACCTCAAGAAATTAACCAAAAGATATTGTCAATATGGAATGACGAAAGAGTATGCCCCCATTTCCATTTGCCATTACAAAGTGGGAGCGATGCGGTTCTTGAGCGAATGCGTCGTAGATATACTTCAAAAGATTATTTGACGGCTACCCAAATGATTCGAAGTCAAATTCCAAATAACTCTATTACCGCAGATGTGATAGTAGGTTTTCCTGGAGAAACTGAGAATGATTTTAATGACACTTTTGATTTGTGTAACGAAATCAATTTTTCTTCACTCCACGTATTCCCATATTCTGTAAGACCTGGAACTTCTGCTCAATATTTTGATCTCCAAGTAGCTCCAGATGTGAAGGCTAAAAGAATGAAAAGATTGATTAATCTTTCAATAGACAAGCGAAGATTATTTCGGGATACGCTTATTGGAAAGGATAGGTTAGTGCTGTGGGAAGAGTGCTCCGAAATAGGGTCGAGATTAAAATGGAGCGGACTAACTGAAGATTATTTGCGTGTCGAATGTTTTTCAGACAACAGACTTCATAACCAAATTAGTAAGGTAAAGATTCTTTCTTTAAATGGCGAAAAGCTTTTAGTTGAAATTTTGAATTCTAGCAAGGAAAGTTAATTCAATTTAATTACACTGCTACAGGCAGAAATTCAGCTCGTCCGTTTCTTTCTCGGATGTACCCCGCAGAATTGTCTGTAGCGTGCCCAAAAACAATCAACCATCCATCCTTAGCTGCATTCGTCAGCGTTTCTTGTTTTTCTCGTAACGTGTTGTTGGGGTCCATATCCCATGCGGGAATGTAGTTAGGCATTAGGTGCATTGGTGTAGGTATGAGGTTACTTAGAAATGCAACCTTTTCACTTCCACGTTCTACTAGTACTATTTGATGCCCAAGTGATGGTCCGTTAGTAACTTTGATATTTATACCTGGTATTATTTCAGTATCTCCATCAATGATCTCTAGTAGTTCCTTTTCTTGAAGGGGTAGAAAATCCTCGGGATTAAATCTGTTGTTAAATCGATCGTTTGGATTCTGAGCATCTTCCCAAGATGATTTTTGAACAATGTGACGAGCTCTGGGGAAAGTTGGCACTGCCATTCCAGAGCGATCCATTTTTGTACATCCACCACCGTGTTCAATAAATAAATCACTTAGAATAACTATATCTACATCCCTTGCAGTTATTCCAAATGATCTAAGGCCTTTAATTAATTTATTTCCAGCTAAACCAAACGAATCTTTTAATTTGTCTGATTGCTTTGATCCTGTTCCTGCATTTACTAGGATGTTGGTATCCGGTGTTTGAATGAGCATACAATTAATTCCAAGCCTAACTCGGTTATTCCTATCAGGAGTGATATGTTGACTCCATTCAGTTTTCGGAATTTGCCCGAATACCGACCCCCCATCTTTAAGCATTGTCCCATCGCTGACTAGATTTATAGATGTACTTCCTAGATTCACTTTAAAACTCCAATTTGTTCTAATGGACAATAGACATTAGTGTGGGGCCTTGAAAACTAACTGAAACTGAGTAAAGATTATCCCTCAAAAGTGGGCTTAGTCAATAAGAAAATGCATACGAATTTGATGATTTGATACGAATTAAATCTATTTGGGGGAATAAAATGTGGCTATTCCCTAAGATTTTCTATTGCGAATCGAAACGCATTTATTGTCTTTTCTATATCTTCGTCGGTGTGTGCAAGAGATGTATAGAATTTGGTATCGCCACGGAAAATTTTCTTTTGAAGCAACAATTTGTTGAATCGCATTAGAAGATCTTTGTTTGCATTCTGGCTCGATCGATAATCTTTAACTTCGGTTGAGGTGAAGAAAATATCGAATACAGGAGGTTCTCCAACTATCTGAACTGGGATATCTGATTGTTCAAAGAGATGATTTAATGAATCAATTAAACTGATTCCAACCTTGAAAATGTGTTCGTAACTCCCTGCGCGCTGTAAAATTTCTAAGGTTTTTAGTCCTGCAACTGAAGCGATTGGATTACCATTTAACGTCCCGATTTGTGGGAGATAATTTGATCCTTGAGAATTTTGAGCGTCAAAATGGTCCAAAATTTCTTTGTTGCCCGCGATCATAGCTAATGGGTAACCACCTGCAATTATCTTGCCCAAAGTACATATGTCAGGGGTGACACCATAATACTCTTGCGCTCCGCCATACGCGAGCCTATATCCGGTTACGATTTCATCAAATATTAAAGGTATTCCATACTCTGAAGTGACATCGCGAAGACCTTGTAAGAAACCCTTTTGGGGTGGAATCAATCTTTGCAATGGTTCGACTATCACTCCTGCAATATCAGTTGCGTTTTCTGCAATGATTTCAGAGGTTAGTTCAATGTCATTAAAAGGTGCAATTAACATCTCATTACGAATCGAATCTGGAATGCCCGAAGAATCGGGTAAGGCTTGAGGAAATGGGATTGGCTCTTTCGGCATCATGCTCATTAGTGCGTAATCATTCATCCCATGGAAACCTCCTTCAAACTTTAGGATTTTATTTTTGCGCGTATATGATCGTGCTGCTCGCATAGCATACAAGGTCGCTTCAGAGCCGCTGCTGGTGAACCGTACATGTTCGGCACAAGGGACAGATTTCACTATTGCCTCAGCAAGTAAAATTGCATGTTCATTATTTGCAAAAAATGTCGTACCTTTGGCAACCTGTTCCTGTACTACCTCTGTCACTTCTGGATGAGCATGACCAAGTATCATTGGACCAGATCCCATTAGATAATCTATATATTCATTTCCATTAGCATCCCAGATTTTGCTACCGGAGCCTTTATTGATAAGTAAGTCTGGCGGAGTGTTATTTCCTGTAGATCCCCCAGGCATGTAAAGGTGGGCCATTTTAATCAATTCTTCTTGAGTTCGTTGTGATTTAGAAGTAGCCATTTGACACCTCAATAATAGATTTAAGGAAAAGCATTATATCAGAATCAGTGTAGGCTTACTAAAATTCTATGCTTCTAAGGTTCCAGAAAAATTGTGTAATATATAAGCTGTAATGGTTTCTGTGAAAAGATTTGGAGGGAACATGAAATTTGAAGTAATTGATACTGATGTTAAAACTCGAAAAACTGATGTTTTATTGATTTTTGTATTTTCAGCGCAAGAGAAACTTGAAGAAAATGCTTTTAGTATTGATTCCCAGTTGACTAATGAAATTTCAACTATGTTTAAAAATGGAGAAATTGATACGGATTTTGGTTCTGTGACTATAGTTCACACCTTGGGTTTTATTGAACCTAGAAGGGTTGCGATTTTGGGTTGTGGAGATGGTCAGAAATTGACCCCTCAAAAGTTTCGTGATTTGCTTGCTGAAACATTCAGAAGGCTTAGCAACATAAAAGGTGTTGAAGCGATTTCGATTTTACCTTCCTCAACAATTCTTGATAAATTTGATGATTTTGATTTGGGCCAATTGATATCCGAATCAGCAATTTTAGGATTGTACAAATTCAATAAGTACAAAACCTCTGATAAGCCGAAGCTTCTAGGATTGAGCAAATTTAGTTTAATTACTTCACAAAAGAAAGGTTCAATTGAAGAGGGGATAAATACGGGGTCGATAATTGGAGAGGCGGTAAACTTTGCTCGTGACATGGTAAATGAGCCTCCAAATTATATGACGCCTACCAAGATGGCAGAGTTAGCAGAAGGATTAGAACCATTTGACGAAGCACTTTCTGTAGAGATTATAGATCATCAAGAAATGATTGATTTAGGAATGGGAGCATTGTTAGGTGTATCACAGGGAAGTAAAGAGCCTCCTAAATTAATAGTCATCAGGTATTCCGCTGATGAGGGTAATGAGTCAGAAACTATAGGGCTTTTGGGCAAAGGTATAACTTTTGATAGTGGAGGATTAGATATTAAATCTGCGGTTGGGATGAGATCTATGAAGGGTGATATGGCTGGAGGGGCAGCAGTGATAGCTTCTATGAAGGCTATATCGATGCTAGGTTTAAAGGCGAATGTTATTGGCATTGTACCAGCAACTGAAAACATGCCTGGTGGATCAGCTCAGAGGCCTGGAGATGTTGTAAAAACTATGGATGGTAAGACTATTGAAATTGGGAATACAGATGCTGAGGGACGTTTAGTTCTTGCAGATGCGATGGCATATGCAGGGTCATTAAAAATATCTAGGATTGTAGATGTTGCAACATTAACAGGAGCAATTTCCGCGGCCCTGGGGGATAAATTTGTGGGTGCATTTGGGAATAATCAGGATTGGATTGATCAAGTAGTATCTGCAGGAAATTCTGTTGGAGAGAATGTTTGGCAATTACCAATTTCTGATGCTTTTGAGAAACAATATCAAAGTAATATAGCAGACATAAATAATATAGGTACGGGTGGAGCAGGTTCCATTATTGGGGCGATGATTATTGGTGAATTCGTAAAAGATTCCCGCTGGGTTCATTTAGATATTGCTGGGACTAGTAGAGTAACGAAAAATTCCGGTATTCAAATCAATGGAGCCACAGGAGTCGCTGTTCGGACTTTTGTCAAATTAATTAAGGATAGTTATTAAATATGCACATTTCTTTTGTGCATATAGTTTTTGCGAAAAATTAACATCATTATTTTGGTGAAAGTAGGTTTGTAAATTCACTTGATTCGTTGACCATATGTTTAGCTGGTGCTAGAATGCCTATATAGTGGTGAGCGTGGCCAAGTTGGTTAAGGCGTCAGGTTGTGGCCCTGAAGATCGAGGGTTCGAGTCCCTTCGCTCACCCCATGAAAAGTTTTCGTTTTTGCGCCAGTAGCTCAACGGATAGAGCATCAGTCTTCGGAACTGAGGGTTGGGGGTTCGAATCCCTTCTGGCGCATATTTATTTTACTTGTGTTTGTTAGCAAAATAGATGCTTTCAGATATTGACATGTATGTCTGAAAATAATAAATTTCATATAAGACTTAAACTTTATATTTTAGGAGTTTGTCATGGCTAATTACAGCTGTTCGGATTGTGGAATGGAAATCAATGATGTGACGTGTGGAAAGTGTGGTTCATCTCTTGAACATAAGCAAATTACCAAGGATGATGGCTCAACAGTTGCGGTTTCTCAGTGCCCAAATGACCATGGGAAAATCAAGTCTCCAATGTGCTGTGGGCATGATATGGCTGCGGCAGGATAGGTTTCCGCTTTAGTATAATAACGGGCCTATTTTTGAGTATATAGTCCTGCTTTGCATTTGATTTAGGATCGGTGCATAACGATAGGGGCTTGTTTATGCAAAAGATGTAACGGACTGGATCTGTGCTAAATCCGAGTGTCGTATTTTACCGTTATGCACCGGAGTTGTTCCGATACAGCTTTTTTAAAAAATTATCTCCAACCCATTTCTGATCGGTTGCTTCCCATAAAAAGTGAAATTCTGTGGTCTGATACACATTTGAATCTGGTTTCAATCTTATCTTTTCTTTTACCAGACAATGAAAGGGACTGCATCGTTTCCTCACAAAATGGACAGTTTGGGCGATTTTCTAATCTTCCAGAACCATTCGCGTTCCCTATTCGAATTGTTTTTACATGTACCGTAGTGTCTTTTAGGTAATCATATGTCCCATTATATCGAATGTAATACTCTGTCGCAGTTTGCAGAATAGATTTTCCAGCAGTGACCTTTGGAATAAAAGTATAATCTACGAAGCCACATGCTACACACTCTGGTTCCATGTCAGGAAAATCTTGCTGCAGTCGGTTGTTGCACCTAGGGCATTTCGTTTTTCGGATTTCAATAGGTTCGTTATTTATTCTTGCTGGGATTGTGTTGTTTCTAAGTGTGACCATTTTAATCTCCTGCAAATTTATGAAACAATTTATACCAACATGAAATCCCATTATTTAAGTTTTACATCGGTAGATAATGTCTGCTCTACTAAGTGCAATTACTTATATAATAATCTTAGAACACCTATTTAGACAGGAAAAGGTTTTTTTAAATTTTTTCGAAAAAATACTAAAAAAATACTAAAAAAGTATAAAAAAGTAAGAATTGCAATGGCACTATTTAAATGTTTTGTTAAAAAAACTGATAATTTTATAGTTTAGTTTTTGGACTTTTCAGTATAAATTAGTAGATGAGTTCAGAGATTATTTGTGGATTCAGTGTATTTACTTAGTATAAATCTCAAAAATCCTTAAAATATCTGGAGAATTGATTGTTACAAAAACAAATTTCTGGGATTGGTAATTGGAAGTCTGAGAAAAAGTCGGTTTCAAACAGGCAATCTGCTGCTTTTATTGTTGGTCAGTGCTTAAAAGACGCTTTGGATGTTCCGTCTGGATTAGTATTGGCATATAGACCTGTTGATTCTAAAAATGAAGACGGTGTTCTAGCCATTGTTGGGGACACTGACAATGGAATTAATACAATCTATAGTAGGCTGAAGAACAATGTTGACGGATTGTTGCCTGGAACAGTTCAAATCGAGAATGATGATGACTGGTACATTCTGTTAAGCCTTGATTATGATGAATTAATTTTCGGATGTGTCGTTTTAGGACCTAAACCAAATCATGAAAAATTTTCATCTAGTGAAGAAAAACAAGTGTCTTCCCTAGGTCCGATGGCGTCCCAGGTTTTATTGGGCGTCGATTTGACCCTAGGGTTCTCTCCGGTAGATGTCGGAGATATAGTTACACGATCGGTAGAGGCAGAATGGGCGAAATTGGCCGGTGATTTACATGATGGACCTCTTCAAAAGGCATTAATGCTCGGTGGGTTTGGTGCGAATGTACATGATCCTGTTGCCATGGCTAGGTTGTTAGCAGATGAATTGCGAGAAATTTGTGGATCTCTTCAGCCAAATGTTTTGAAAGAATTTGGTATTGCAGCAGGTCTTGATTGGTTACTTGATTGGGTTGGTGAACAGTATCATTTAAAAACCAATCTGTCTTTGGAGGGGATAGAGTTTGGCAAGCGTCTTTTACCTGATGTTGAGCTTGCGCTATTTCGTATGGCTCAAGAGGCTTCGAACAACACTATTAAGCACGCTAAGGCATCAAGATTAGATTTTCGAATAAAACTTCAAAAAAAATGGGCCCTTCTTTTTGTCGAAGATGACGGAATAGGTTTTGATGCTGAGACGCTCCCAAAATCTAGCAGTCGTATGGGAATAAGCGGCATGTTAAAAAGAGCACAACAGGTTGGAGGAGATATCAAGATTGATTCTGTTCAAGATAAAGGTACTAAGATTAGTGTGAAAATTCCCCGAGCTTCTACCGGCAATCAAGGGAGTTTATTTTGAAACAAGTCCGTGTTGTACTAGTGGATGATCATGCGATGTTTAGACAAGGCGTAAAGGCTTGTCTTGATAATGAACCAGATTTTGTGATTGCAGGGGAGGCATATGATACTGCTTCAGCTATAGATTTACTTAAACGTACTCAAGTTGATATTGGTATTTTAGATATTCGGTTGTCCAACGGCGAATCTGGAATAGAATTAACTAAACGAATAAAAGATCATTGGCCTAAAATTAAGATTTTGATTCTAAGTGCTTATGACTTTGATAAGTACATAGAAATCTTGTCCAAACTTGGAATAGATGGATATATACTCAAAGACTCCCCACAAGAGACTTTGATTCAAGCTATAAGGGATGTTATTGCTGGGGGAGTAGTTTTGCCTCCTTCAATAGCTAGCAAGGTGATGAAGGGATTTTCATCTCCCAAGCGTAGCAAAAGAAGTAGGGTTTGGGAGCTAACTTCACGGGAATTGGAAATCTTAGAATTAATGTCACACGGACTTAGGAATTTTGAAATTGCAGAGAGATTTTCGATTTCTGTTCGCACCGTAGAAGTGCATGTAAGAAATATTTTATCCAAATTGCATGTCAAAACTCGAACTGAAGCTGCAACCTTAGCAATGCAAAACAATATTTTACGATAAATTATTAAATAAAAAGTTCTTTATATACAAAATAATTACTCATAATATTTTTTTATTTTATATAAAAATATTGGCTTATAAAAAGGTTTTTTATATAAAAGGACACATATTTTTCAACATCACATCATTTTTTAAGATCTAAAATCACTGTCATTGACTGTAATATTGCGTAATGTTCTAATTTATATTGTGTAAATAATATAAGTATTTATGAATTATTTATTCTTGATATTCTAGATATTATTTGTTATTTTAATAATATCTAGAATATTTGTAACATTTTTGGGTAATTATGACTAAACTTTCTAAAGAACAGATGGTGCAACTTGCTTTTAAGGGTTCTGAATGCAAGTGGAATAAAGAATGTATGGAAAAATTTATAGCCCTTGAATTTGGGTATTTTGAAAATGAAAGTAAATTTTTGCCGGAATATAATATTTTGGAAAATCAAAAAATTACTCCAAATAAGATATTAGTTACCCGTAAGACATTACATAATTGGAGAAAGAGAGTTAAGCTTTTATGGGATTGTGCTGACACTAAAGGCTTCGAAGATGTCTGCTGGGAAGACCTCGAGGCTATGAGAAAGTATGGGATTAGGGATGACTTTGTTACAAAATTGTATCGAATTTGGAATAAAATTCTGATTGAATGGGCAAAATGTGGTCTCGAACCAGACAAAATACAAAAGCCATCTTACTCATTACTGTTTTGGGGTCAGTTTTTGTTGATGTACTACCCCCACCTGTCCATTTTTGATATTGCAGTCATTGCAGAAGCATATGTGCAACGTATGAGATTGTATGAAGCCTTTAAGGAGGATAATAATTATGAACCAAGATATATGCGCGAAGATATTGATAACTGGCTGGCTTACCGACCCTATGAAAGTTCAGAAAAACTCCAAGCTTATGAACTCGCAATCACTGCAAAAAGGATTCGACCACTTAGGACTCCTTGGCTCGATCAGGTTTTCTGTAGGGATCTTAATATTGATCGATTCAGCCTACCGTCACAAGTAGTCGAAAAATTTTTGCCGTATCAAGTCGATCATGATATCTCGGTTATTGGTGTTGCAGGAAGATTTCTTGTTGAAGAAGAGGTTGACCACTATTTAGTCATGTTTACGGATGAAAATTTGGCTATTTCAAAGTCTAGGATTCGGAAGTATAATTCGAAAGAGTTTTCTCCAGAAGTGCAGAGTGAATTAAATGAAATTCGACGTAAATACAGGGAAAACGACTATTAGTTTCTCTTTGAGGTTAAATCATGTCATTATTTGTTAAAAATTCTCAGGTCTTTGATATTCGAGTTCCTACATCTGATTCATTGTTAGGTTCAGATCCTTTCCATAAAAAGCCAAATTACTCTTGTGTTTATACAACAATAGAATTATCCAATGGGATTGTAGGCAATTCTGTTTGTTTTACTGTTGGGGCAGGTAATGATTGGATTGTCTATGGAGTAAAAGACATATTAAATCTTTTGGAAAATTATGATTTCGAAGATTTCATTAATAACCCTGGAGAATTGTATAAATTGATCAATGATCACCATCAACTCAGATGGTTGGCGGATGGGGTTAACAGAATGGCTTTAGGGTGCGTAATCAATTCTATGTGGGATTGCTGGGCAAAAGTTGAGAAGAAGCCAATGTGGAAACTTCTTGTTGATTTAGAACCATCTCAAATTGTGGATTGTATTGATTGGAGATATTTGCGTGACGCTTTATCCCCTGAAGAGGGAATGGAAATACTTCGAGAGAATGAAAGTATTCATCAAAATCTTGAAGAGGCATTGATTGAAAATGGTCCTAAAGCATATTCCACAGCAGGTTGGTTAGGATTGACTGATGAACAAATTGCTCAAACAATAGCCGACATGAAAAATGAAGGTTTTGATTGTTTTAAAATGAAAGTAGGTCAGAGTTTATCAGATGATATAGAAAGGCTTAAATTTATTCGACAACAGATAGGGGATAAGGCCAAGCTAATGCTTGATTGTAATCAAGTATGGGGAGTAGATGAGGCTATTGAATATATGAGACAACTTTCTGTCTTTAAACCCATCTGGATTGAAGAACCTACATCGAGGGATGATGTACAAGGGCATTTGAAAATCGCTGAAGCTTTGAAACCATTAGATATTAAGGTTGCAACGGGCGAACAAGTTCCTTCGCCAGTGATTTTCAAACAAATGTTGCAAGCGGGGGCTATTGGGTTTTGCCAAATTGATGCGAGTAGGCTTGGTGGAGTAAATGACGTGATGGCCGTAATTTTATTGGCCAAAAAATATGGCGTTCCAGTTTGCCCTCATGGTGGTGGTATAGGTCTTTGCAATATGATTGTTCATTATGCAATGTGGGATCAAATCAAGGTTTCTAGTCACTCTGAATCTCAGGTAGTAGAATACTTAGATTTCCTCCAAGAAGGTGTTTTTGTATCTCCAATAAAAGCTAAAAATGGTAGGTATGTTGCTCCTGAGGCTCATGGATGGGGATTAGATATGGAAAAAGACTTTTTTGATTCCCATATTTATCCAACGGGTAAAGTATGGAGTGAGCGAAAAGCATCAGGGAGTATCACCTTTTTGGCATAGCATCTCTTTGAGCAGTACTAAATTACGGTTAATTTTTCACTTTTATTATCTTTGATGTGTATAAAATTATAGAGTTGCGTTTTGATTGGTTTTGATTTTTTTGAGTATTGAAAACTATAGAATGACCCCCTAATGCATTGAAATAATTATGTTTGCGAGAATATACTAAATATATCCCAACTAAAATAATATCATTGGAGAGGCTATTGCAAATTTCAAGGGTAAATAAACTACCGGGGATGGACGATCTTTTTGGTGAAAATTACTCTGTTTTAGAGGATATCAAACTTCTAATTTCGAACAGTTTGTCTGATGCAGGATATCTGCATATAGACACTCCATTCTTCGAAGATACTGAATTGTTTCTTAGGAAATCTGGTGCCGCATTAAATAGTCAACTTTATTCATTTGTTGATCCTGGTGGCAAGAAGGTTAGTATACGGCCAGAATTTACATCTTCTGTGATTAGAAATTATATCGAACGGCACAAAGATGAATCTCCTCAGCGTATCCAGTATTCGGGGCCTGTTTTTCGATATGATGAGGTAGATTCAAAAACTGTTCAGTTATATCAAGCTGGAGCTGAGTTGATTGGTTTAACTGGAATTGATTCAGATCTTGAGATTACCTTTCTTGCGTGGGAGGGGTTGGAGAAATTGGGTCTGGCTGATTACGAATTAAATTTTAATAATATTGGCATTCTTTTTGGTATTCTGAGTAGTTTTGGATTATCAAGATTGTCTCAATCAATGATAATGAATCATCTTAGTATGTTGAAGCAAGGAGAAATTGATCCAGACCAGTTACTTTTAAATGCGCAAGAGATTCGGATTGTTCATGAAAATTCAGGTTCTTCGAATAATAATTTTTCTGGTGATGAAGCGGAAAAACTGTTCATGGAAATGATGAAAGACACGCCTTATAGTTCTTTGGGACGGAGGACCAAGAACCAGATCATTGATAGATTGATACGTAAGGTAAGGGATATGGATTCTCCTGAAGTTTTTTTGTCTGCTGCTCGTTTAATGAAATCGATGGTTCTGCTTGAAGGTCCTTCATTAGAGGTCGTCAATAGCACGAAAGAATTATTGAAATCTCATGATGTAGATTTTAATTCTTTAGTGGAGTTTGAGGATTTTTTCAGGAAATTATTTGATTTGGGAATCCCTGAATCAAATGTGTTTTTGTCATGGGGACTATTGCGCGGATTGGCATATTATACGGGCTTTACTTTTGATATAGTAATTCCAAGTAGTCAAAAAGCAACTTTTTGTGGTGGTGGAGGTAGATATGATGATTTAGTCAATGCTTTGGGAGGAGAGAAAAATACTCCTGCGCTTGGGTTCGCTTATGATTTAAATGCAATATTCCCTTATATAAAAAACAAGAGTTGATAGAATGGACAGAAATAAAAATCTAAGATTAGCATTACCAAGTTCGGGCAATCTTTACGAGCCGTCCTTGAATTTTTTGAAAGCAAGCGGACTAAATGTTTCCCGAATTAATAGTCGTAGGTACACTGCAACAATACCATCAATGAAAAATGTGGAAGTGATTTTCCAACGAGTTTCTGATATTACTCGAACTATTGAAGATGGGCGAGCTGATTTGGGAATTGTCGGAAAAGATATGTTTTATGAATATCGTCTTGATGCAACTAATTGTGAGGTTCTAATAGAGGGTTTGGGATATGCTCATTCAAACATGGTTTTGGGGGTTCCTGATTCGTGGATTGATGTTGTATCTATTACCGATTTATCTGATGTGGCTTCCGAATTTCGAAACGAAGGTCAAGAGTTACGGGTTGCTACTAAATATCCTAGATTAACTGAGCGATTCTTATTAAAAAATGGCGTGAACTATTTCTCATTGGTTTTTTCACGTGGATCTCTCGAGGTTGCTCCTGCAATGGGTTCCGCTGATGTGATTGCTGACATCACCGAAACTGGAGTGACTATGCGTGAAAATCGAATAAAGACCATTACCGGAGGGACCATTATTTCATCTCAGGCAATCTTGATTTGTAATCGAGGTGTTCTAAATCCAGGTGATGAAAAGCAAGCTTTAACAAAATCAATTACTGAATTGATGGAATCTTATTTAAAATCCAAAGGATCGTATGCTGTCACGGCTAATATTAAAGGTAAAAGTGCTGATGAGGTAGCCCAAAGGGTGCTTTCAGATGTGACAATTTCAGGCTTACGTGGACCAACGATCTCTAAAGTTTTTAGTAAAAGTAAAGATGATTGGTTTGCAGTAACAGTTGTTGTGGATCAAAATGAACTCCTTAAGGTAGTTGCGAGCTTTAGAGCATTAGATGGAGACAGCGTGACAGTTTCTCAGCCTGATTATGTTTTTACTAGCCAAACTGATATTCCGAATTAGTAGGTTGAGTGGATATGCCAAATTTGCCAACCCATTTAAAATTTGCGCTTGAGGTTTCTAATAGGTTAGATTCTTCATTAATTAATTCTCATTTAGGATCTTTTTTGTTAGGTGCTACTGCACCTGACATACGGGTAATCACCAGAGTTGATAGATCAGCATATCATTTTGTTCAATTGGATTTTAAATCAGTTGGAGAAGGTATAGATAACATGTTTAAGTCGCATCCATTTCTCTCAGATGTTTCATCTATGGATGTGAAATTGCAAGCATTCATTTCTGGTTATATTACTCATTTGATTGCTGATGAATGTTGGGTTACTGAAGTTTTCAGAAAATATTTTGCGAGTAAAGTGATATTTCCTGATGTTAATGAAGGATTGATTTTGGATCGTGCGATGCAATTGAATTTGGATCGCTCTTTTTGGGCACTGGATTATGATTTTGTTGGTAGAATACAATCAGAAGAATATGACAATTTAGATCTAGGATTTCTGGGATCAGATGTGATTGTGGAATGGAGTAATTGGGTCTGCGGCTTTCTTGGAAGAGGTTTTTCTTGGGACAGGTTGAGATTTATGGCTCAAAGGATATCTAGAGGCGATAGTTCAAATAGCACTCATGAATTCGCCGAATTATTTTTGGAAGATGTTTCCAGAGGGCTCAATCAATTATTCGAATTAGTTCCGAAGTCGGTAATACAAAATTATGAAAGTAATACACTTGATTTGATGGTCTTGAATGTAAGGAAATATTGCGGATGAAGATTGTAAATGGAATAGGTGATGCTAAGTCTATTCTGATGTCTGAAAGAAACATCACAGAGAATTCTCCTTCTTATACAAAATCGGTTGAAGAAATAATTCAATATGTTCGTACTGATGGTGATGATGCTGTATTAGAGTTGACTGAAAAATTTGATGGAATTGCGTTGGATTCTCTAGAAATTGATTTACGTACTTTTAATGTCGCTAAAACGGACATTTCGACTGATTTATTTGACTCTTTAAAATTTGCTGCAAACCGTATTAGAAATTTTCATAAAAGATGTTTGTTTGATGGATGGAAGAGTCCACAAGAAGGTTTGGGACAAAAGATTGTGCCTATTGACCGTGTGGGAATTTATGTTCCTGGTGGTACTGCGAGGTATCCGTCGACGGTATTGATGACTGCGATTCCAGCAAAAGTTGCAGGAGTCAAAGAATTAATCATGTGTACGCCATTGTCGGAAGATGGAAAACCTGATGAGGTGGTTCTTGCAGCTGCGAAGATTGCTGGAGTAGATCGAATTTTTTCAGTTGGTGGGGCTCAATCGATTGCTGCAATGGCCTTAGGGACGCAATCTATTCCAAAAGTTGATTTGATTTGTGGTCCTGGGAATATTTATGTCACATTGGCTAAGAAAATGCTTTATGGAGAAGTAGGTATTGATGGATTATATGGCCCTACAGAAACATTCCTCATAGCTGATTCCTATGCAAATCCTGCAATGTGTGCAGCTGATCTTTTGGCACAAGCGGAACATGATGAGATGGCAAGGGCTACAATGCTTACTAATTCGAAGGAATTAGCTCGAGAAGTTAGTAGTCAAATTCAGTCGCGTCTGGCATTGATGCGTCGAGAGTCGATTGCACGTGCTTCTATCGATAATAGAGGTTTGATTGTCGTACTAGAAGATCTTGATGATGCAATTGATCTAACTAATCAATTTGCTCCAGAGCATTTAAGCTTAGTAGTTGATGATCCAAGACATTTTTTAGATCAAATAAATAATGTCGGAGTGATTTTTGTTGGAGAGTTTTCACATGAAGTTTTGGGTGATTATGTTGCGGGTCCTAGTCATGTAATGCCAACCAATGGTACAGCTAGATTTAACTCTGGAATTGGTACTCATACATTTTTAAAATTTATTCCAATAGTCTCTTTTGATAATGAACAATCAAGTGAATTGTCTGCACCAGCATCCATTATTGCCAAAGCTGAAGGTTTGCATGGCCATGCTGAAGCTGCTGAAATTCGACAAGAATTTAGATAATTGGGAGAAAGTTTTGAGTATAGAAGATTTAATTAAACCTCATTTACGGAATGTGACTTCCTATGACCCTGTAGATCCTCCCGAAATGCTTGCACAGAAAGCTGGAGTACCAATTGATCAAATAATAAAACTAAATGGAAATGAGAATCCTTTTGGTCCTTCAGAAAAAGTTTCTAATGTAGTAGCGAATTCTAATGTACATGTTTACCCGGATCCTTTGCAGAGAAAAGTTCGAACTAAATTAAGTGAATATACAGGATTTACTCAAGAATATTTGGTAGCTGGCGCGGGAAGTGATGAATTGATTGATTTGTTGTTCAGGTTATTTATAGAACCAGGGGATAACATTTTGGATTTCGACCCCACATTTGGGATGTACGGATTTTGTGCGCGAATATATCAGGCCGAAGTTAAGTTGTCTAAGCGAGATAATAATTTTGAAATCGATCTTGAAAATGCCCTTAATACCATTAATGATCGTACTAAGATAATTTTTGTTGCTTCTCCGAACAATCCCACAGGCAATCTGGCATCCGAGATTCAAATTAGAGCGTTACTTGAAACCGGTGTTCTTGTAGTAGTAGATGAGGCCTATTATGAATTCTGCAATTCAACATTTGCAAATTTAATCGATGTATTTGATAACTTGGTTATTCTTAGGACTATGAGCAAATGGGCTGGGCTCGCAGGATTAAGGATAGGATATGGAATTATGAATCCAGTTTTGGTTAATCATATTATGGATATAAAGTCACCCTATAATCTAAGTGTTACGGCAGAGGATGCTTTGGTTGCTTCGATAGATGATGCAGGATTTTTGCTAAATAATGTTCGGCGTATATTAGTTGAAAGAGATAGGGTGTTTAAGTTACTGACGGGGATTGATGGTTTGAGGCCAATCCCTTCAAGCGGCAATTATATCCTTTGTGAAGTAAAAGATCAGAAAAAAGATCATGTAGTAAGTGGTTTGGAAAATGAAGGTATTTTTGTACGCACTTTTAATACTGAAGCATTAGGCAATTATTTTCGAACAGCAATTGGCACACCAGATCAATCTGATCGCATGATTAGTGTATTACAACAGTTAGTCTGATTTTTCAATGTGTTAACCTTATGATGGAGTTTTAAAATATGACTGATCGAAAAACAAAAATTGATAGGAAAACAGCTGAAACCAATGTTTCGGTTGAAATAAATTTAGACGGGTCTGGGAAATATGATATAAAAACTACTAATGCGTTTTTGGATCATATGCTTGCTCAGTTGTCTAGACATGGATTGATGGATCTCAATGTTGATGCATCTGGAGATATAGAACTTGGATTCCATCATCTAGTAGAAGACGTAGGGATAACACTAGGAAGAGCTCTAAGAGAATCAGTGGGAGATGCAAAAGGAATCAATCGTATGGCCCACGCATATGTGCCTCTTGATGAAGCATTGGCATTGGTGGTAGTGGATTTTGGTGGTCGTGGATATTCGGTCTTAGAGACTGAAATTGGGCATGTGGATTTAGGTGGCTTGAGTGGTGATTTGATTGATCATCTACTGGAATCTTTGGCTCGGGAAGGTGCATTCAATTTACATGTGAGATTGCTCTCGGGGGTTAACAATCATCATAAAGCCGAAGCAATATTTAAAGCGTTGGCGCGGTCTATGAGATCTGCTCTAGATATTGACCCTAGAAGGTCTGGAGAAATCCCTAGTACAAAGGGGACTATCGCAGGATAAATTTTTTACGACTCTATAGGGATTACAAAATGTCTAGATCAAATTTGTAAGTTTCTATTACTGGGTTTGATAAAAGTTTCTCACACATTTCTTCAATTTTTTTCTCTGCAACCTTTTTGTCTTTTTCGGAAATCTTGATTTCTATATACTTTCCAGTTCTGACGGATGTTACAGATTCAAATCCCAGCTGAGAAAGACTTGATTGTATCGTGATTCCCTCGGGATCATTGACTGAGGATTTTAGGCTGATGTAAATTTTTGCTAAGAACATTTTGGCATCAAATTATTTATCTTGCCCCCCATTCAGGAGCGTTTCTAGAATTGTGATGTGCGTCAACGAATGCATTAATACGATCCAGATCAAATGACTCGAATTTATCTATGTAGTCCCATGCAGTAATCGCTATTTTCGAATCCATATCATTATAAGGAGAGAGGATGATTTCATGTCTTTCTTCATTAACTTTTTGATTAACATACTCAGATAGGGAAAGGATCAAATTTTGACATTCGGCATCGTCTGATTGGCAATTATAGTGAATTGCAATTCCTCCATGTTCGAGATTATGAAGACGGTATTCATCTTCAATCATTTTGTCATGGACCCCCCAACGAACTGGGGCAATTGGCATGTTGTAATGCCATCCAGAAGTTGCTGGAGTGGAGTTGTAATCAGGATGTTCAGAATCAGGAAAAACATGCTCGGCGCCTTGGTTTTCGATTTTGATCCAGTTTCCCTCAGGTGGACTATCAAAAGGATTAAGATTTACTCCGGTTTGGGAGTCTCCAGTAGAACCAGTACCGATTGGCAACCCGGGGAGTATAAGACTAAGAATAAGTAAAAGTGCTATTGCTACTATTAGAAAAGCTCCACCATAACGAAGTAGTTTTCCGCGGCTTTTGTTTCTAGATCTCCTTGCGGCTCGAGCTTGTGTTGGAGTTAAGCGTTGTTGGTTTTTTGTTGGTTTTGAAGTCATGAGTTTCCGTAACTAATAAAATATTATTATTTTCTAAACAAGTTGACGTCCTGTCAACTTGTTATAAGCTTCAATGTATTTTTCAGTTGTTCGATTAACAACATCGTCTGGAAGATCTGGGGATGGGGGTTCATGGTTCCAACCCTGATCATCAAGCCAATCTCGAACAAATTGTTTGTCATAACTTGGTTGTGATTTGCCAGGTGAATATTCATCCGCATTCCAGAAACGACTTGAATCTGGAGTCAATAATTCGTCTATCAGATGTAATTGACCATCTATCAGACCAAATTCCATTTTTGTGTCAGCTATGATGATTCCTTTTTGTGTTGCGAAATCTCTGGCATATTCATAAACAGCAATCGAAACCTCTGCTAGTTTATCAGCTAAATCTTTGCCTACCATTTCTTCAACTTCTGGAATAGACATGTTTTCATCATGTCCTTCATCTGCTTTAGTTGTAGGAGTAAACAATGGGGCTGGGAATATATCACCGTCTTGTAATCCATCGGGCATAGGTTCACCATTTACCTTTCCAGTCTTTTTATATTCAGATAAAGCTGAACCCGTGATGTAACCACGAACAATACATTCTATGTCGATTCTTTCTGCATTCCTAACAATCATTCCACGCCTAGCGACGTCAACTGGCACTTCTAGTTTGGGATCTGATGATGCAAGGTGAAGAAAATGATTTGGGATAATATGAGAAGTTTTCTCAAACCAAAAGGAGGATATTTGGTTTAACACAGCACCTTTCTCAGGGATAGCAGTGGGGAGTACAACGTCGAATGCAGAGATTCTATCCGTCGCAATCATTAAAAGTGAATTTTCATCGATTGAATGTGTGTCTCTTACCTTCCCTCTATATAACAAATTGGGTAGTGGACTTTCTCGTAAAACGCTCATGATCACTCCATTAGATTTGAAATTTTAAATATGTAGACGCTCAAAAACTTCGTCAACATATCTAATGTAATAATTGTAGTTAAATATTTCTAAAATTTCATCATTGCTCAAATTAGTTTTAACTCTCTCATCATTTGAAATAAGATCTCGGAAATCCTTTTTTTGTTCCCAAACCAAAGAAGCATTGGATTGTACTATCTCATAGGCATTTTCTCGAGAAATCCCTTTTTCCACGAGTTCTAACATTACACGTTGAGAAAAAACTAGTCCATTAGTCAACTCAATATTTTCTAGCATCCGATCTCTATATATTCTTATTCCTGAAATCACATGATTGAAAATACTAAACATGTAATCTAAGGCCAAACATGAATCTGGAAGGATAATTCTTTCTGCGGATGAATGACTTATATCACGTTCTCCCCATAAAGCAACGTTTTCCATTGATGTGATACTGTGGCCTCGGATTACTCGGGCTAATCCGCAGACTCTTTCAGTTAATTCAGGGTTACGTTTGTGTGGCATTGATGAGGATCCTGTCTGACCCTCAGAAAATGGTTCTTCAACCTCTCTAATTTCAGTGCGCTGCATCCCGCGTATTTCTGTTGCGAATTTGTCAAGAGAAGATGCGATTAGTGCTAAAGTTGTAATAAAATGAGCATGCCTATCTCTTTGGACAATTTGGTTGGATACCGGGGCAGCTTTAATGCCTAGAAGCTCACACACCTTAGTTTCTAAGTTTGGGGGAATTGTCGCATATGTCCCAACAGGCCCAGAAAGTTTGCCAACAGAAATAGACTCTTTTGCTTGTTGAAGCCTTGATTTTGCTCGGCGCATTTCGTCCCACCAAATGGCTATTTTCAATCCGAAAGTTATAGGTTCAGCATGGACTCCATGAGTTCTGCCAATCATTAGTGTGTGGCGTTCATTGACTGCTAGTTCAGAAAGGATGCCAATCAAAATGTCTAATTCTTTTTCTAAAAGATCGGCTGCCTCGATTAACTGGAGACTGGTGGCAGTATCCCAAACATCGCTGGTAGTTAGTCCAAGGTGAAGCCATCTGCCTTCAGCACCGATTTTTTCAGTGATTGATCTCAAAAATGCCGTCATGTCATGCTTGGTAACGTTCAGGATTTCATTCAACCTTACCGGATCATAATTGACATTACGTAATTTTGCCATGTCTGATTCGGGAATCACTCCCTCTTCCGTCCAAGCTTCACATACGGCAAGCTCAACTAACAACCATTTGTTGTATTTGTTTTCATCAGACCAAACCTTTTTCATTTCTGGTCTGGAATATCGTTCAATCATATGTTTACTTTTTCATATTTTCTCGGTATTGATCATAAGCTAGGCGGATTTTTTCGTGATGCAAGCCCAATATTTGAGCGGCAAGAAATGCAGAATTTCTTGCTCCCCACGATCCAACAGCTACGCATGCAACTGGAATGCCAGGTGGCATTTGAGCTATGGCATGTAGAGAATCAATTCCGCCTAGATCGCTTGAAGGAAGGGGGACCCCAATAATTGGCAATGTGGTCCAAGAAGCTAAAACACCAGGAAGTCCTGCAGATCCACCTGCAGCGGCAATAATTACTTCAATCCCTCTATCGCGAGCTGTTTTTCCGTACTCTGCGACTTTTTCTGGAGTACGATGTGCAGAAGCTACGATAACTTCATTTTCTATTCCCAATTGGTCAAGTACATCCACTGTGTTTTGGACAAGGTCCTTATCTGACGCACTTCCCATTACGACACCTACTAGTGGCATAAGATCTCTCTCCTATTATAAAGTTTTTGGCCCTTGATTAAATTGTATAAGAGCTTCTTTGAACTATATCCAATTTTAAGCAATTATTAAAGGGATAAGTAATTCTTCAGGTGTAATCCCTGAATGTGCACCAACCATATTCTCATAAGGAGCTTGATTATAAGAAATGATTGAATCTCCAAGAGAAACTGCTAAGTGAGTTCCTATTCTGGATTTAGCTGTAGATGAAAATTGATCTGGTCCGAACAAACCCATTTCAATTACTTCATCGATAGTTAAGATAGCGAAATTTCCGTCCGTTATTTGCAACATCAAATTTCGAAATTCGTTAGATTTTGACTCTTTGATATCAAAGAATACTGCTCTCATATCACCCCATGGCTCATGGTTGTAACATTTTTCAATTTCATTGTTAGAAATCGAAAAGATTTTATTTTTTTTGATATCTAGCAGTCCATGATCAGCAGTCACAATCATTTTAGCTTTTCCGTGAATGCTCGAATATAGTCGTTCTAGTTCATTATTAATTTTCTGTGCGGATTTGATTGTATGGTCGTGTGAGACACCTTTTTCGTGCGCAGTAGCGTCGACTATTGGGGAATATAAAAGTGTAAAAGATTGTTTTTTCGAATTGTTGATTCGGTCGATAGTCAGATCAATTCCATCAGAGAATTTTCCGTAAGGGATTGATGGACTGTGCCAATGTAAAGAAAACTCACTGTTTGCTATATATGAAGGTAGAATAGATGCCATGTTGTACTCAGAATTTTCAAGGATAGAAGAAAACTTGTATACATCTTTGGGAGACAGCCCAAATTCTGTGAGATTTTCCCCCTCTGAGCGGGTAGTGAAATGGATTATTGTTGAGACTTTATTTATTTCTGGTAGATAGGTAAACCAATTTGTTATTCCATGTTCAGATGGCCATAGAGCTGTAGAAAAGCTGGTCAAAGCTACGGGTGTTGAACTTGGGAAAACCGTTAGCATTTCAGAGTTTAAGTTTTTGTTTAAAAAGTTGTTAGCGTCTAGATTTCTTAGAATGTTCATTCCGAGTCCGTCGATTATTACAAAAACTAAGTGATCTGGGGTTCCAATAATTTTTGTCAATGCATTAGACTTTTTATTTTCATTGTGAGAAAAAGTTTGATTTCCAGAGATTTTTGCTAGAGTCTTTGACAAATCTACGATATTAAAAAAGTTTTCATTGGTTGGTAATATTAAGGAGCCTGAATCGATTGAATCGTCTAAAAGATACTTCATGCAAATTTCAACTTTCTAATATTTTTGAGGCTATATCTGTTCTATAATAGGCATCTTTGAAACTAATTAATTGAATTTCTTCGTATGCCAACATCCGTGCTGATTCAAATGATGGGCCCCTAGTAGTGATTGATAGGACTCTTCCTCCAGAAGTGATGATTTTCCCATCTGAATTCAATTGAGTTCCAGCATGAAAAATCATTACTTTATTTGTTGATTCTTTTAGTCCTGAAATCTCATGTCCCGTAGTGTATCTTTCAGGGTATCCTCCACTTGCTAGCACAACAGTGACGGTTGGATTAGGATCCCATTCTATGAGTTGGTTTTGAATGAGATTTCCGTTCGCGATGTCAAGACATAGTGTTGAAAGATCTGACTTCATCCTTGGTAGAATTACTTGTGCTTCAGGATCTCCAAATCTACAATTAAATTCAATAACCATAGGACCATTCTTAGTAATCATTAATCCAGCATAGAGTAATCCTTTGTATGGATTTTCATCATTCACTAATGCTTTCGCAACAGGTAAGAAGATGTTTTCTCTTATTGAATTTTCAAGTTCTTTTGACCAAATTGGAGGGGGGCTATAAGCACCCATTCCACCAGTATTTGGTCCCAGGTCGTTATCAAATATTTTTTTGTAGTCGCATGCGGGAACTAACGACGAAACTTTTTCTCCATCAACAAATCCAAAAACACTAATTTCATTTCCTTCTAGGAATTCTTCTACGAGTACCTTATCTGAAGCGTCTCCAAAAGATCGATTGATAAACATTTCTTTGATTGCATCATTAACTTCAGATTTTGATTTGGCAATGATTACACCCTTACCAGCTGCAAGGCCATCAGCTTTGATCACTATCGGAGTAGAACAATTTGACAAGTATTTTGTTATTTTGGATAGGGACGTGAATACTTGAGCTTTAGCAGTTGGAACCTGCGCGGAGGCCATTATTTTTTTAGCATATGATTTACTACTTTCAATTTGAGAAGCTTTTCGGGATGGTCCGAAAATTGGCAAGTCGTATTTTTGGAATTCATCTACTATGCCGTTTGATAGAGGGATTTCTGGACCTACAATAGTGAGATCGGCTGGGAGGGCTTTTGCAAAATTTAGTAACTCAGGAATGTTGTTGGAATCTATTTCAATATTTGTTGCAAATTGGTGGGTGCCTGTATTCCCTGGTGCAACGTAAATGTCATGATTGGATGGACCATTGAATAGTGTCCATCCAATAGCATGTTCGCGTGCCCCGTTTCCTATAATGAGAATTTTCATGATTGTTTTTTGGTTTTGATCAGTTTTCCGGATCTCGAATCTAAATGATGGGTTGAAGTTGTTTTTGAGTCGTTATTGTTTTTGACTGAAATTGCTGCGGTTTTTGCCAATTTCCCTAGGCTGCATAGGGTGCCCAATGCTATGAAAGCTACGTCAGCGGACTCAACAACTGCTTGTTCAAATCTACCACGGTTGATTTCCCATGCTTGCTCTCCGATTTCTTCATTCAATAATATCAACCGGTCTCTGAGGATATTGAGTCCAAATTCTGGATTACTTGTTGAATATACTTCAGGGATATTAAAGCGTTCATGGAAATCGTACACACTTAGGGCGATTTCACTAATATATTCTGCAAATTCTGTTTTGCTGAGTGTTTGCATCAGTAACCCCTTTGAATGAATTTCTACATTAAGAAAATAGGTAACTATTCCCACTCAATAGTTCCAGGTGGTTTACTTGTAATGTCATATACCACGCGGGTTGCATTGGGAACTTCATTAACAATTCTGCTGCTCATTTTTGCTAAAACATCATTGGGGATCCTGGCCCAGTCTGATGTCATGGCATCTTCGCTAGTAACAGCTCTTATTGCAACTACGTTTCCGTAGGTTCGTTCATCTCCCATTACCCCGACGGTACGAGTTTCAAGTAGAACTGCAAAACTTTGCCAAAGTTGGTTGTATAGATTATTGTTCTTGATTTCATCCATTACTACCCAATCAGATAGTCGAAGAGTATGCAGTTTGTCTTCAGTTACTTCTCCCATTATTCTAATCGCCAGACCTGGTCCAGGAAAAGGTTGTCTGAAAACCATTTCTTCAGGAAGCCCAAGCCCCAATCCTATTTTTCTGACCTCGTCCTTAAATAGATATCTTAGAGGTTCTACCAATTCAAGTTTCATGTGTTCAGGTAGTCCTCCAACATTGTGATGGGTTTTGATTTTTGCGGATGCTCCGGACTCAGAGGTTTCACTTTCAATCACATCGGGATAGAGAGTTCCTTGGGCAAGAAAATCAACTTTACCCAATTTCGAAGCCTCAGCTTCGAAGACTTTTATAAACCTTTTGCCTATAATCATTCTCTTTTGTTCTGGATCTGTGATTCCTCGGAGATCTGAAAGAAATAAAGTTGCAGATTTTGAATGGGTAATTTGGATATCCAAATTACTTTTAAACACATTGATAACTCTTTCGGGTTCTTCGAGTCTCATAAGACCATTATCAACAAATACACAATGTAGTTGTTTGCCAATTGCTTCATGGATTAATGCTGCAGTAACAGAAGAGTCTACGCCCCCTGACAGCGCACAAATTACTTTTCCATTTTTAACTTGGGATTTAATTCTTTCAATACTTTCACTAATAAAATTTCCTGCCGTCCACAAACCTTCACAATGGCATATCTTTCTCAAGAAATTATCAATGATTTGAGCCCCATTAGGAGTATGAGCTACTTCAGGGTGAAATTGTATTCCATACATTTTGTCACCATTAGCCATTGCAGCAATTGGGGAATTTTCACTGTTACCTATAGGGTAGAAATCAGGCGGGATTTGTGAGATGCGGTCAGCGTGGCTCATCCATACTGGAAGTGAATCAGGGAGGTCTGAAAACAATAAGTTGTCTCCAGAGTTTTGATTCAAGACCGCATGCCCGAATTCTCTTTCTGCTGCAGGTAGGACTTTTCCACCTAATTGGTGGGCCATTAATTGCATTCCATAGCAAATTCCTAGAACCGGAATTTCTTTTTCCCATACCCATTCAGGCGCACGGGGAGAATTGTCATCATATACACTCGCAGGTCCTCCAGATAAAATAATTCCTTTTGGAGAATTGAATCCAATTGATTCCCAAGAAGTAGTGTGGGGGATAATTTCACAATAGACGTTTTGCTCTCTTACTCTTCTCGCAATCAGGTGACTGTACTGAGATCCAAAATCTATTATGAAAATTGTTTCACTATGAATTGTTGATCTTGATGTAGCCATGGATTTAAATCTGCTCTTAGTGAGATTAGTATGTTTGAGATTGATTCATTGTATAATACACTAACACTCTCATGGAGCAATAATTGAATGTCTGAATTCAATGAACGAAACATTTTTTTTGATTTGGATAGAGTCGCAAATATTCTTGAAAATGGCGGTTTGGTTGCTATCCCGACAGATACCATATATGGGCTTGCTGTCTTGTCTTCGATGGATAGTGCGGTAGAAAAAATTTTCCAAATTAAAGGACGAAGTGAAAGTCAGGCTCTTCCATTGTTGTTAGGCAGTGTTAACCAAATAAATGAATACGGCGATGGAATAAATGAGGATGTTTTAGGACTTGTAAATGCATTTTGGCCAGGCTCATTGACATTAGTAGTAAAAAAAACTCGTGGTGTTTCTAAAATTGTTAGCGGAGGATTGCCTACGGTTGCACTGCGCTTACCTGACCATCCAATTCCCCAGGCAATTTCTGAAAGAATGAATTGTGCTATTACAGGAACGAGTGTAAATAGAAGTGGAGAACCTCCATTTAACGATGCAAAGTCTATACATAATGAATTTGGTGACGAGATCGATTTTGTTGTAGAACATCGAACTCAAAAAACAAAATTCCAACCGTCAACTATTTTAGATGTTACTTCTGAACCTTGGGTTTTGTTAAGGGAAGCGTCAATTCCCAGGTTAAAACTAGAGGAATTCCTAGGTAGTGGGTTTATAAAATAAAGGAAATTGAATGAATGTTGAAGCCTTAAATCAGATTGTTGATCAAAAACTTAGGGATTTGATTAATGAACGAGAATTACAACTTTATAGAATTATTGAATATCAAATGGGATGGGATGAAAACGTTGATCAGGTGTCAATTGTTCCTGATGAATTTGTAGTAGGAAATGAGTTGGTTTCCAATCCTTTTGGTGTATTGTGTTTGTTGGCGTCCTCCTGCAATCAGACACAATTTAAGGATGCAATAAAGCCTGCAGCATCTGTTGAAATGATTTCAAAATTCTTGCAAATCCATGATGATATCCAATCTGGGAATCCATCGAGAAATGGTCGTGATACCGTCTGGTGGTTATGGGGGCCGGCACAAGCAATCAATGCGGGAGATGGTCTTCATGCACTAGCACGATTGACAATATTACAAATGCACGAAGATGATTATCCTTCAGAAAATATTTTCCAGATGCTTAGTATTTTGGATCATTCTACTTTGAAGGCATGTGAGGGAAGGTATTTGGATCTCGAAGCTCAAGAATCAATTGATATGAATTTACAAAATTACCTGAGGATGTCTGGGGATCGACTAGGGTCGGTTTTTTCTTGCGCGCTTCAATTAGGATATAGCATAAATTCTGATGACCCAGAGAAATTAAAGGTTATTTCATCCTGCGGAGACGCGCTTGGTATAGCACTACAGATTGCAACAGATATTAACATCATTTGGGCAGACGGACCTGATATTGAATTGCTCAATAAGAAGAAAATCCTTCCAGTAGTCTTAGGTATGTCTAGGGCTTCAATAAGTGAAAAAAGAAAATTGGGAGATATTTTCTTCAAACGAGTATTGGAATCATCAGATGTTGTAACAATACGTGAAATTTTGGAAGATTTGGATGTAAAAAATCAAAGCTTTAATTTGTTAGAGGATTATAAATCCCAGTGTCAAAGTGGTTTGAAGGAAATTTTTCAAGATAGTGAAAAATTTGATATCGCATCCTCATATGTTACCAATATTATTGATAATGGTATTAAGTAAATTCCAGAGATGGTAGATGTTGAATTCCCGAAATACACTCATTGATTTTAATCTTAAAAACTTGAAAGTTTTGGTACGTGTGGATTTTAATGTCCCGTATTCTATGGATCCTACTAATCTGCTTAGCGATTTAAAGATACTATCTAGTATCCCCACAATAAATTATTTACTTGAGAATGATTGTTCAATTATTGTGTGTTCCCATTTTGGACGTCCGGAAGGAAAGTATGATAAAGATTTTGATTTAAAACCTATTGTAGACCGATTCTCTGATTTGTTAGGAAGATCTGTCAGGCAATTAGATTCTTTTGATTTTGAACATGTAATTCAGTGTGTTCAGGCGTTAAAATCGCGTGAAATCCTGATGCTACCCAACTTAAGATTCCATTCTGGAGAAGAAACAAATTCACCTGAATTTGCTTCTTTTTTAGCATCGTTAGCAGACTTGTTTGTTAATGATGCCTTTGGAGTTGCACATCGTTCCCATGCTTCGACTGTGGGAGTAACAAATTATTTGCCATCTATTCCTGGGTTATTAATGATGAAGGAAATAGACGTTTTGCAGAAATTGATGTTTTCACCTTCAAATCCCTTTGCAGCTGTAATGGGTGGATCAAAAGTTTCTGACAAGATTCAAGTAATAGAGAGAATTTCTCAAAAAGCAGATTATTTGATGATCGGAGGAGGGATGGCGGCAACATTTTTAAAAGCAAAAGGATATGAAGTAGGGCAGTCAATTACAGATGATGATAGTTTGTATGTAGTCCAGGATTTTTTAAAAACCTTAGATACAAAGGAATGTGAATTAATGTTACCTGTTGATGTTAAGTTAGAATTCCCTATGGAAGAGCAAAATACAAAAACAGTCTCAATTAAATCGATACCTAAAGAGGGTAGGGTAATGGATATTGGTCCAGAGAGTGTAAAAAACTTCTCTACGAGCCTTAGAAACGCTAAAACTATTTTTTGGAATGGCCCTATGGGTGTATATGAGGATGAAAGATTTAGTGATGGGACAACTTCTATTGTAGAAACAATTTCTACCTTAGGCCCGTCTATTTCCACGGTTGTTGGTGGTGGGTCTACAGCTGATATAGTTGAAAAAATGCAATTATTGCAAGAGTTTTCGCATGTTTCTACCGGAGGGGGAGCTGCTTTAGATTTTTTATCCGAAAGACAAATGCCAGCAATCGAAGCTTTAAAAATATAAAAATATTATAATATGTAAAGGTTACTATGAATACTCCATTTATTGGCGGTAATTGGAAAATGAATCTAAATTTCCATGATGCTCTTGATATGTTTAAGAAAATTCATGGAATGACTTCTGAATTTTCAAAAAAAACTGATATTGTTCTTTTTCCTCCGTCCCTATATATACCTTCTTTAGCTACTTTGGCATCTGAATTGAATAGCTCCCTCTTATTGGGAGCCCAAAACGTTTCGAACCATGTTAAAGGGTCATTTACTGGAGAAATTTCAGCTCAAATGCTATCACAATTTTGTGATTATACTATTTTAGGCCATAGTGAACGAAGGAATTTCTATAATGAGACTGATTCTAATATTAAACAGAAATTTTTAAGGGCCCATTCTAGCGGCTTAAATACGATTTTGTGTGTTGGAGAGCCTTTAGAAGCTTATGATTCAGGCAAATCTATTGAATATATTGGTAATCAACTCAATTCAATACTAACCAAAACGCAAAAAATTAATGTTTCCTCTTTGATCCTGGCCTATGAACCTTTGTGGGCGATTGGGACAGGAATGGCTGCACCTACACATTTTCTGCAACAAATTACATCCGAGATTAGGCGAATTTTTAGTGACATTTTTAGTGGTGCGTTCTCTGCTGATATTCGGATAATTTATGGAGGGAGTGTTTCTGTAGATAATGTTTCGGAAATTGTTTCAATTCCTACTATAGATGGGGTGTTGGTAGGGTCGAGCAGTTTAAATGCAAAATCATTTTCTGAAATTGTTAGAATTGCTAACAAGTAAAATGATTAGGACGTTCAAGTTTGATGACCACAAAAGATTTCCCATTAGTTGTAGTAGTCGGGCCGACTAGTGTTGGTAAGACTGAATATTCTATTAAATTAGCTTCGCAGTTGAGCGGAGAAATTATTAGTGCTGATAGTAGACAAGTATACAAGGGTTTGGATATAGGTACTGCTAAACCAACTATTACAACTAGAAAATTGATAAAGCATGGATTAGTAGACATTGTATACCCTAAAGATATATACAATTTAGCGCAATTTAAGAATGATGCCACAATTTCTATTCGTGGTGCATTTTCTAAATCTAAGTTACCAATATTGGTAGGCGGTACTGGTCAATATGTGTGGGGATTATTGGAAAATTGGGATATTTCCCATGTACCCCCAAACGACGACCGGAGATTCGAATTGTATTCATTTTCTGTAGAAGAATTATTGAGCATTTTAAAATCTTTGAGTGTGGATGCTTATGAAAAAGTTGATTCCAAAAATCCTAGAAGAATTATTCGGGCAATTGAAAAAGAGGAATTTATTAAAATTCATCCTGAGAAGGGGAGGCCTATTTCTACTGCTGATCAGCCTTGGAGTAGGATTCTAATTGTGGGACTAACTTTGCCCAGAGATCAATTGTATTTGAAGATTGATCAAAGGGTGGATTTCATGATCAAGTCTGGTTGGATTGATGAGGTTCAAACATTGGTTGATGATGGTATTGATGAAAATTTGCCGTCAATGTCTAGTTTAGGATATAGGGAATTAGTGTCGTATATACATGGAGACTTATCATTAGAGACAGCTGTGGAGAGGATTAAATTTGCTACACATAGATTTGCTCGAGGTCAATATAATTGGTTTAAACTGGATGATAAGAGAATAAACTGGTTCGATTCAACTGAGTCGTTTGATTTGGCGATTGAATTTGCAAGAAACTGGGTTTTAACGGATAAATCCGACTAAATCCCTCTTAGGTTTTAGGGTTTTGTGTTAAAATGCTGTGACTATTTTACTCATGGTGGTGGTGTTTGCTCAAATTTACCAAAATGCATGGTGCCGGAAACGATTATGTGTATATAGACGCACGTAATTTACAAGAAGAAGATTGGGCGAGTCTTTCCATAGATATTAGTGATAGGCATAAAGGTGTGGGCTCGGATGGTTTAATCTTATTATTAGACTCCGAAAATGGGGATATTCGTATGCGTATGTTTAATTCAGACGGTAGTGAAGGTGAAATGTGTGGAAATGGGATACGGTGTTTAGTGGGTTTTGCTCAGGCTTGTGGAGCAGTGAGTATTTCTCAAAAGGAAGTCGTTGTTGAAACTGCAGCCGGGACACTTTCAGTTTTCCCTATCATTGAACACAGTTGTATGATTGGTGCTAGGGTTTCAATGGGATTGCCTGAATTGTCCCCTTCGAAGGTTCCGGTGAAGGTAAAAAATTTCACTTCTGATGATCCATTGCTGGAATATCCAATTGTTATAAATCAAAATGATTTAAAAATCTCCTGTGTTTCTATGGGCAATCCCCATGCAGTAGCTTTTGTAGAAGAACCGATAGGCAAATTTAATTTGCTTGATATTGGTCCAATTATTGAACATCATCCTATGTTTCCAAATAGAGTAAACTTTGAAGTAGTGAATTTCATTAATAGGACCAGTCTTAATGTTCGTGTTTGGGAAAGAGGATCTGGTATCACTCAGGCTTGTGGTACAGGTGCATGTGCGGTAGCAGTCGTAGCACATTTACTTGGGATGGTTGATGATGAAGTGATTGTTTCTCTGCCTGGAGGAGATTTGATTATCCGATGGCCAGGGGAAGGAAATGTAGAAATGGAGGGCCCTATTGAGACAGTATTTGAAGGTGAATGGCCATTATAGTCATAGAACCTTTACGATTCTCTATGTCTCGGATAGGATGTTTCATTAATAAGAGATTTTAAGTAATGAATTAAAACTATGTTTTATTTTCTATTGGTAGGGGAATCATGAAATTAGCTAACAGAATTGACAAAGTTCCACCGTATTTGTTTGTTGAAATAAGTCGGAAAATTGCTGAGAAAAAAGCTCAGGGTATTGATGTTGTGAGTTTTGGAATAGGAGATCCTGACATACCGACTCCTCAACCTGTAATTGATGAGTTGAGGCTAACTGCTCTTGATGCACCCAATCACAGGTATCCGGAAACGGATGGCCTTCCAGAATTCCGTAGGGCGATTTCGGAATGGTATGAAAAGAGATTTTCTGTTTCTTTAGATCCTGACACCGAAGTTTTGCCTCTAATAGGTGCAAAAGAGGGAATTGGGCATGCCTCGCTTTGTTTTATTGATCCGGGAGATATTGCCTTAGTTCCAGACCCAGGATATCCGGTTTATTCTGTAGGAACTTGGTTTGCAGGCGGGGAGTGTGAATGGATGCCTTTATTTGAAAAGAATGGGTGGTTACCGGATTTGGAACGAATTCCTCCAGATGTTTCAGAAGCTGCGAAAGTGATGTGGTTAAACTATCCTAACAACCCAACTGGTGCTGTTGCAGACTTGAACTATTTTGAAGAAGTAGTCCAATTTTCTCGGAAATATGATATTCCCGTAATGCATGATGCGTGTTATTCAGAAGTTGCCTATGATGATTATAAGCCCGTTAGTTTTTTACAAAATGATGGAGCTAAATCAGTTGGACTGGAATTCCATTCTTTGTCCAAAAGTTTCAATATGACTGGATGGCGGGTGGGAATGGCAGTTGGAAATGCTGAGATGATAGAGGCATTAATGGTTGTAAAATCCAATTTGGATTCAGGAGTCCCTCAGGCCATACAACATATGGCGATAGAAGCCTTGAATTTGACTCAGGATGAAATCCATTTTAGGAATAGGGTATACCAATCGAGGAGGGATTTAATTACTCAGACTCTTCGTGAGATAGGTATGCATGTTGATGATCCTAGGGCTAGCTTATATGTTTGGGCTCGGATACCCGAGGGCTTTACGTCCGCAGAGTTCACAAGTTTACTCTTAGAGAAATGTGATGTGGTTGTAACACCAGGATCAGGTTATGGAAGTTACGGAGAGGGATATATTCGGTTGTCGATTACTACTACCGACGACCAAATTAAGCTAGGATTGGATCGTCTAAGAGCATTTGAATTACCGAAAAAATAAATATTCCATTAATTTGTTCAAAATCTGTGGATATATAGATGCCTAGAAGAACTATCAATAACTTAAGAGCAAAAGAAAGAGCATTTCTTTTGGGTATTAAGCTTCGTAACAAAAGTAAATGGGCTGCAAATGATTCACTAATAGAGTTGGGAGATCTTGCGAGATCGGCAGGTGCAAGTGTGGTGGGTCAGGAATTGCAAAATTTGAATTCTCCAACAAATACATATGTTGGCAGAGGCAAACTGAAAGTTCTAGAAAACATTATTGTTCAAAAGAATGTGAACACCCTAATTTGTGATGATGAATTAAGCCCTACTCAGCAGCAGAATTTAGAATTGGCCCTTGCTAAAACTGGAGTAAAAGTGATTGATAGGACTGCATTAATTTTGGATGTATTTGCACGGAGGGCGATTACCAAAGAGGGTAGAATTCAAGTACGGTTGGCGCAAGAGGAATACTTGCTTCCGAGATTAGCTGGTCAGTGGAGTCATTTAGAGCGATTGGGTGGTGGAATAGGAACTCGTGGTCCAGGAGAGACTCAGATTGAGACTGATAGAAGACTTGTTCGTAACAGTATTCAAAGATTACGTAAAAATATCGAAGATGTCCGAAAAAGGCGTCAACAGTACCGCCTACGGCGCCAGCAGGAAAATGGAATACCAGTAATTTCGTTAGTCGGTTATACAAATGCGGGAAAAAGTACTGTTTTGAATCAACTAACCAATGCAGAAGTTTTAGCCGAAAACAGAATGTTTTCAACCTTAGATCCTGTGACCCGAAGGATCTTTTTACCATCAGGTAATAATGCTTTGCTTACAGACACAGTTGGTTTTATTCAAAAACTTCCTACATCGATAGTTGCAGCATTTCGAGCAACTTTAGAAGAGGTTACAGAAGCTGATATCATTCTGCATGTTTTAGATGTTTCTCACCCTAATATGTTAGAACAAGCCCGTGTTGTAGAGTCGCTCTTAGACGATTTAGATGTATTGGAAAAGCCTCGATTGGTAGTACTTAACAAAGTGGATTTAATTTCAGAGAAAAATTCTGAAGCTATTGAAGCAAAAGTTGATATTCTTTCTTCAAATTTGGGAAATCTTGAAATGGTGAAAATTTCGGCATTAGAAAACGGAGGGTTTAATACTATGCTTACTAAGGTGGACGACATTCTAGCTATTAATGATAGGGTGCTTTAGCCAGAAATTTTCACAAATATATACGTTCGCACTATATATGTTATGTAAAGTTACTATTTCCCGTTATCAATTTTGAGATATTCGGATGATATTTTTGGACTTTAGATTGTTTATAAATTCGACTTCTTCAATACTAGTTTTTCCCAGTATTATGACTTTTTCGTCGTAAAGTATTGATGCGGCTCCAATTATTTGCTGACTAATTTCATCTTCATTCTTTTCAATGATTGCTGAATTGCATAGTCGCATTTTATTTTTTATTTCTTCACTTAGTTCTTGGTTCTTGATATCGGCTTCTTCTATTTGTATGTAATTTAAGCCTAATGATCTAAAAAGCTTTTGTATTTGTAATTCTTGAGCCTTTTCGTGTTTTGTGTATATTAAGGTCTGCTTTTCTTCATGTTTAGGTCTTTTTCCTGGCTCTTTTATAATTTCTTCGATTTCGACTGGGTTTTTGTTTTCAATTATATTTGCATAGTTTAAATTCTCTTTAAATATTCTTAAACACTCCTCTGTTAAATCGTGATGGATGTCTATTTCTCGCTCTAGAATATTTTTCAGGTATGAGTCTTTTGGAAGTTCATTATTGTCTATAACGTCTCGTAATGAACGGAATGTCTGTGGGTTTAATGCTGCTTCCACTAAACCTATTTCGCGTTCATTTTCATTTCTTGGAGAAATAATTTTTTCTGCAAGTGGAAGAAGTGATATTTTTGTATTGTATGTTCCTGATATCAATCCATATAGCTTTGCGGCGTTAATCATCATTCTATATTCGCTGCTTTTTGCTGTTTTTGACATAGCTGTAGCCAGTTCTGTGGAATCCATTTCGTTACCATTTCTGACAGAATGAATTATTTTTGGTATCCGTTCAATTTCTTTTAATGGAAATTGAGGATATGGCCTTGAGAGTCTTCTTCTCTTACTGTCATTTGTCATTTTTGCCTCTTGCTTGATTATGAAGTCATTGTATTATTATTTTTTCAATATTTCTATCCCATGATCTTCATATAAATATTATTTTTTTGAAAAGCCTACCTTTTTATCACATATAGTTGTTTTGCTACTCGTTTGTATAGATAATATATATGTCTAATGTTATTTTGGGAGTTTTTTGTGTTCCTAAATTTTAAATATTTAATTTCTTTTAGTCTTCTTATGATTTTAACTCTATCCTGCACTGAAGGTTCTTCAAATCCTTTTACTAGTAGTAACTCCGATGTGACGGTTGATTCAGGTGAATCAAATCAAATCGAGCCTGGCATAACTATGCCCGTATTTGTTCCAGCTGAACAACCACTTGTCGCTCCTAGTGAAGTTCCTGAGGAATTATTAATTATTTGGGAAGTATGGGCTCATCTCACGCGCGACCACGTTGCTAGAAGTGAGTTTTCACCCCAAGAATTCGCTGAGGCTGCAGTTAATGGGATGATTTCTGAGCTAGATGATCCTCATACCGCTTATGTAAGTGCTGCACGGCATGAAATCAACAGTGAAGATTTACAAGGGAAGTTTGAGGGTATTGGTGCTCATGTTCAATCAACTCGTGATGGAAAGATAGTAATTGTCTCCCCTATTGCTGGTGGCCCTGCTGAAACAGCTGGAATTCGTGCAGGTGATACTATTCTGTCTGTTGATGGTTTCTCCCTAGAGGATAAAAGTTTGTTGGATGCTATTACACTGATTCGAGGTCCTAGGGGGACTTCAGTGTTGCTTGAAATATTGCATTTAGGCGATTTAGATTCAGTAGAAATTGCAATTACCAGAGATGAGATCCCTCTAGAAAGTGTTTTGGTGCGCAGTAATCCTGGTGACCAAATTGCTCACATTCGTGTCACTGATTTCTATGCTGATACTGCAGAAAAATTATATCTGGCCGTAAATCAAGTAATAGATTCTGGTGCAGAGGCTTTAATTATTGATGTGAGAGATAATCCGGGGGGTCTTTTACGTTCTTCGGTAGATGTTGTGAGCTTGTTCGTTGAAGAAGGGTTGATTTTGTCAGAGATCGATGGTTCTGGAAATAAAAGAGAATGGGTTGCACGAGAGGATATTCCTGCTTTTGATATACCCTTAGTTGTTATTGCAAATGAGTACAGCGCAAGCGCTAGTGAAATTTTGGTTGGCGCTGTTCAAGATACTAATCGCGCGAAAGTTGTTGGAGATACAACTTTTGGAAAAGGTAGTGTCAGTATTTTGAGGCCATTAACTAATGGCGCAGGATTATATATTACAGTTGCTCATTGGTATACTCCGGCTGGACGTCTTATTCATGGAGAAGGATTGAACCCAGATGTTGAAGTTTCCGGAATTACTGATAGGCGAGAATTGGAATCAGAGCAAACGAATATGGCTATACAGATTCTGCAACAGCAATTAAAATCTTCTCAAAGATAGTAGATAGTATGAGTGGAATCATATGACTGATCGTATAATTTCCAATAATCGTAGGGCCCGATATGACTATGAGATTCTTGAATCTTTTGAGGCTGGAATTGTTCTGACTGGAACAGAGATCAAGTCTATTAGAGATGGTAGAGTAAGTATTGCGCAATCCTATGCAAAGCCTAGCAATGGTGAAATTTGGCTTACTAATGCACATATTGCATCATATGAATCGGGTAATATTAATAATCATGATCCTGTAAGAGAGCGAAAACTACTTTTGCATAAGAATCAAATTAGAAGATTAACCCAGCAAGTTTCTACTAGTGGATTGACTTTAATACCCTTGAGGTTATACATCCGTAATCATGTTGCAAAGATCGAATTGGGGTTGGGCAAAGGCAGAAAGAGATATGACAAAAGGAAGGCAATGATAGATGCGGAAAGGACAAAAGAAGCCCGTGAAGCAGAAAGACGCCGATGACATAGTCAATCAGCGTCTACAAGTTATGGGCTATTTGTTGTTTAAGATACTCTTTTGATTTCGAGAGTTTCTCCAGGAGCCAATGCCACTCGCCTTACGTTAATCCCGAGTTTCAATAACCAGTAACTTAAAGTTGCCTTACTTACATCTAGTTCATCTGCAGTAGCCGACAATCCAAGTTCAGTTACCATCTCTGGAAGAACTTTTTCCAGAGGTCTCCCCAATTCCGATTCTACGCCAACCATTTTCTTTGTTTTACCTAGCATTTAGGATCCTCCTGATTTCTAATTATGCATACAATATTAAGGACTCGCGTATATAGGAGTCAATACACTTTTCAACTATTTTCAAACTTTTTCTAACTTTTTCTAATCTTTTCTAAAAGATAGGAATAGGAGTATAACATATAAAGGTTTACTGGAGAAGGAATCCACAGTTTATTAACACATTACTGACACGCTAATTTTGCGTTTCGATAACTTAAAATTTGATGACAGATTGATAGAATCTAATACAGGAGCGCATCTAGAGCCCTGTATAGTCGGATTTAATCTGACCTTGATATATATTAGTGCATTTTTGATCTTTTTCTTTATCCTGACTTTTGTATTTGATACAATGAGTATGTGCCCCAGTAGCTCAGTGGACAGAGCAGCTGCCTTCTAAGTAGCTGGCCGCAGGTTCGAATCCTGCCTGGGGTACCAATAGATATTTTAATATTATAATATATTCCTCCCTATTCTATTTTCTAAGTTTTATATATCTATTTAAGGCAGGAAGATAGCCGAATCTAGTTGTTTTACTATAGCTAACATAAACATTAATCTAGTCTATACACTTATTGGTTTGGGTATTTTTTTATTTTCAAAATATATTTTATTTCTAGATACTCTGCCAAATTAACCATGTCCTACTCCTCCTTACGCTAATAATTCGCCCAAATTGATGTATTTGGATATTCTCTATACATTTAAGTGTGCTTTTTGGCTAACTGTGCACATAATAGGTTAAAAAATTGCCGGAATGCTAATCTAACATAAACACTAAACAAGTTAATACACGTCTGTAATAAATTTTCCGGTTAATGATTTTTTTGATATCTCCTGTTACTATTCAAGGACCATATTTTAGCCCTACCCTATTCAGTTTGGTGCTTGTGAGGTGTTTATTTGCCGAATCGTTTAATTAATGAATCTAGTCCCTACCTTCTCCAACATGCATACAACCCTGTTGATTGGTATCCCTGGGGTTCGGAAGCTCTTAATTTGGCTAAGGAACTTGATAGACCCATTTTGTTGAGTATTGGTTATGCTTCTTGTCATTGGTGCCATGTGATGGAGGCCGAGTCTTTTGAAAACAATGAAATTGCTTCTTTGATGAACTCTAAATTCGTTTCTATTAAAGTTGATCGAGAAGAGAGACCAGATATTGATTCTATATATATGAAGGCAGTACAGGCATTTACAGGACATGGAGGTTGGCCACTGACAGCATTTTTGACACCAGATGGTGAACCTTTTTATGCCGGCACCTATTTCCCTCCGTCAGATAGGGGTAATCTTCCATCTTTTCCTCGAGTACTACAAGCGATTTCCAATGCTTACCTAAACGATAAAGAAGGTGTTATAGCTTCTAAGAGTACTATTATGGATTCTGTGCTGAATTTGAATATTCCTGTTTCGTTTGATAACGATTCATCTGATGAAATTCTAGAGAATGCATTTCAAAATTTGCTCTCTGATTTTGATCATAAATATGGTGGTACTGGTATGCAACCAAAATTTCCTCAGCCGATGGTTTGGGAATTCTTGTTAAAGTATTATTCTGAAACCTCATCTTCTCTCGCGATTAATGCTGTGACGACTACTTTGGATAATATGGCTTATGGTGGTATTTATGACCAAATAGGTGGCGGATTTCATCGTTATTCGACAGATATGTATTGGACTGTTCCTCATTTTGAGAAGATGCTTTATGATAACGCTTTGTTAGTCAGGTTGTACTTACATGCTTGGCAGATTACTAAAAAACCCATTTATCGTCGTGTTGTTCATCAAACTCTAGATTATATTTTACGAGAAATGACTGATCCATCGGGAGGATTTTATTCTTCTCAAGATGCTGATAGTGAAGGAGTTGAAGGAAAATATTTTGTGTGGACAGAGCATCAACTCCACTCATTATTGGAAGAACCCGCTAAACAAAATATTTGCAATTATTTTGGAATAACTGCCCACGGAAATTTCGAAGGTAGTAATATTTTAAATGTACCATCCCATCAAGAATTACCTGAAGATGGGTCATTAGATCAGGCTTGTAAATTACTGTTTAGTATCCGTAATAAACGTGTTAAACCTGCTCTTGATAATAAAATTTTAACATCATGGAATGCAATGACACTACAAGCATTTGCAGAGGCTGGCGCTGCATTTGAAAGAGATGATTATATTGATGTAGCTCGGAAGAATGCAGATTTTTTACTTTCTAATTTGATTAACAAAGAAGGAAGGCTTCTACGTACTTGGAAAGATGGAAAAGCTAAACTTAATGCTTACTTAGAAGATTATGCATTTTTGGGTTTGTCTCTTTTGTCACTTCATGAATCTACTGCTGATCCTGAGTCGCTTGAGAGTTCTATTAGATTAGGTTACGAAATGGTCGAATTATTTTGGGACCAAGAGCAAGGCACGTTCTTTGATACAGGGAATGATCATGAAGAATTGATTCTGAGACCAAGAGAATATACTGATAATGCCCTACCCTGCGGGAATTCATTGGCTGTTGATTTGTTACTTAGATTGTCATTGATTACTGATGATGACGAATTGAGACGTATTGCGTCTTTGACTTTATCTTCAATGCATACTCTGATGTCAAAGGTGCCCCTTGGAACTGGTAATTGGTTGTCTGATCTAGATTTTTTTCTAAATTTGCCTAAGGAGATTGTTTTGGTAGGAGAGCCTCTGGATAAAGAATTCAGGAAGTTAGCCAACCAAGTTTTTACAAACTTCATTCCGAATAGAATTGTGCTTTCACAAATCGATGAAAATTCCGAAATATCCAGGTTTCCAATTTTAAAGGGACGTAATCAGATGGGAGGGAAACCAATGGCTTATGTGTGTCGTAATTATGTTTGTAATTTCCCTACCAATGATCCTAGTGAATTACTGTATCAATTGATTGATAAGAAGATATAATTCAAATACTCACTTTAGGTTTTCAATTTTTGGTGGAGTCTGAATATTGATGAGAAATGTCGATCAGGGACAGGATCCAAGATCTTTTGGTATTGAAGATGTCACGTCTATTAGGAGATCCCCTTCTAAATTATTAGGGATGCCCTTAATAATTAGTTACGTTTTTCTTGGATTGATATTTTCTGGCACAGCTTTGTTGATTTTGCCGATTTCACATCATGGTGACGGTATGGGAACATTTGTTGATGCACTTTTCACTTCTGTTTCGGCCGTGACTTGTACTGGTTTAGTTGTTGTTGAAACGGGGGAATATTGGACAGTGTTCGGACAGGTAGTAATTAGTGTAATGATTTTTGTGGGTGCGCTTGGATTTATGTCCTTTGCAACCTTTGTCCTTTTGTTGTTTGGTCAAAGGATTACATTGGGCTACAGGCTGATGATGAGAGAAGGGCTTCAAACAGATAGATTAGGGGGATTAGTAGGTTTAACACTCGCAATTTTTGCTATTGCAAGTCTTATTCAAATATTTGGAGCAATTTTTCTATTCATTAGATTTTTAAAGGTGTTTGATCCAGTAGATGCACTTTGGCAAGCGTTATTTCATTCTATTTCTGCTTTCGCTAATGCAGGATTTGTGATTTTCCCTATTTCTCATGACATAATATTTTTTAAAACCGATGGAATTGTAATTGCGTCAATAGCTACGTTAATTTTTGTAGGTTCAATTAGTTATCTTGTTGTAATGGATCTTTTTGCTTACAAGTTCAATTTCCGAAAATATACACTAAATAGCAAAATCGTCTTAACCACAACTCTTTTTTTGTCATTGATATCTTTTGGAGTGTTTTATTTTGGAGAATTTTCCAATATTAGTACATTTGGGTCTTTGGAATGGTTCGAGAAAATAAGTTTCTCGCTTTTCCAATCTATTAGCGCTAGGACTGCAGGATTTTCTTTGGTGGATATGAGTCAAGTTTCTGAACATACAAGTTTCCTTACTATGATATTGATGTTTATTGGGGGTGCCTCAGCGTCAGTTGCAGGCGGTATTAAAGTGAATACAATTGCGGTTATAGTTTTAGCAATTGTATGCGCTTTGAGAGGAAAAAGACGAGTAACAGCCTTCGGGCGTGAGATTGTCACCTCTCAAGTTCAAAGGGCTATGGTGATATTGTTTGCTGGATTAATTATAGTGTTTGTAGGGGTAATTTGTTTGTGTTTTTCTGATCCAGATTTCCCATTTAAGTTTTTGCTTTTCGAGACAATTTCGGCATTTGGTGTTGTCGGATTGTCAACAGGAATTGTTCCGGATCTTTCATTAGAGGGTAGGATGATTTTGATAATAATGATGTTTGTTGGGAGGCTAGGTCCAATTGCTATAGGTTTGGCCTTTATACAAAGGAATACGATATCTAGTCATAAAGAGCCAGTTGAGTCGATTGTAATTGCTTAGTAAAATAATGGATGTAACATTTCCTAAAAGGAGTGCAAATGGTGTCTGAATCGTTATTGATTAAAGATTTAAGATCAATAGTTGGCTTTGACAATGTCATTTATGAATTTGAAGATTTATTAGTTTACGAGCAGGATGGATCTAGTGATGCAGCTTTGCCCAATTGCGTAGTTCTTCCTGAATCTACTCAACAGGTTTCTGAAGTGATGTTATATGCCAAAAATCATGATATTCCCATCATTGCAAGAGGTGCTGGTACAGGTCTGTCTGGTGGAGCAGTCACTGAATGTGGTGGAATATCATTAGTATTAACACGTATGAACAAAATCATTGAAGTTGATTTGGAAAATCAAATCGCTACTCTCGAGCCTGGTGTTGTTAATTTAGAACTTTCTGAGAGAGTTAAGGAAAATGGATTATTTTATGCCCCGGATCCTGCAAGCCAGAGGGCGTGCACAATAGGTGGGAATATTGCCGAAAATTCTGGCGGACCTCATTGTTTAGCATATGGAGTCACCACTAATCATGTTTTAGGAATGGAAGTTGTTTTGTCAGACGGGAGTATACATTTTGTTGGTGGTAAAAATAGAGATTATACGGGTTATGATCTTAGAGGAGTAATCATTGGATCAGAAGGGACTCTTGCTGTCGCGACAAAGATTGTTGTGAAATTGATGAGAATTCCAGAAACCGTTAAGACTTTGTTGATTATGTTTGATGACGAAAACAAAGCGACAGAGGTGGTTTCGAAAATAATTTCATCGGGTATTATTCCGTCGGCTCTTGAAATGATGGATCGTACCTGTGTTAGAGCTGCTGATGAAGCTTTCAACTTAGGATATCCCCTAGAAGTTGATGCAGTATTGATTATTGAAGTTGATGGATTGTTAGAGGGGGTCGAAGAAGATATTAGCTCGATTCTCGAGGTATGTGAACTTTTTGATCCATTAGAGATTTTTACTGCGGAAACAGAAAGTGATCGCGAGAAATTATGGATGGCACGTAAAAGTGTAATTGGTGCCTTAGGTAGAATAGCCCCTAATTATTTGTTGATGGATGGAACTGTTCCACGGACAAAAATTGGTGAAGCTATTAACAAAACTAGGGAGCTTTCGCAAAATATCGGTTTGACAGTTGCTAATGTTTTTCATGCGGGTGACGGGAATTTGCACCCTTGCATTTTGTTTGATGCCCGTAAGTCAGGAGATCTTGAAAAAGCATTAAAGATTGGAGGAGAGATTTTAAAAGAAAGTGTTAAATTGGGTGGAGTATTGACTGGGGAGCACGGTGTAGGAATGGAAAAACGTGAATTCATGCCATTGATGTTTGATGATATTGATTTGGAGAATATGAAAAAGCTTCAAGTTGCTTTTGGGAGTTTTGGCATATTGAATCCCGGAAAGATATTTCCAACAGATCTAAAAGGTGATGATGCTAGCTATGATCATGCATCCTTTGGAACAACAGATTTCGGAGTGATTGTTTGACAGAAAACAGAAAAGATAGAGATGAATTAATTTCAGATCATCCCATAGAAAAAGACACCTCCAGAGATTCTAGAAGTAATTTTGTTGTTGAAAATATGTTACCAGATGCTGTATTTACGCCAAAAACTTCCGAAGATTTGCAGGATTTCATTGCTCAATCAAATCAGGAAAATTTGTCGATTATTCCATTTGGAGGAGGGACAAGGAAGAATTTTGGGATGCCTCCAAGTAGGTATGATATCGCATTAGACATGTCTGAATTAAATGGTGTGATTAATCATAATCCTGATGATTTAACAATTTCAGTTCAAGCTGCAACCACTTTGGATTCTTTACAATCGGTGCTTTTAGAACATGGTCAATTTTTACCGATTTCAGCACCTTTATCGAATTTATCTACCATAGGTGGAATATTGGCATCGGATACGAGTGGTCCGATCAAATGGAGATACGGGCATTTTCGAGACTTAGTAATTGGAATGAAATTTATAAATTCAGAAGGTTCAATTATTAAGACAGGAGGGAATGTAGTTAAGAACGTGACAGGTTATGACACTGCAAAACTTCATATTGGATCTTTAGGCACTTTGGGGGTCATCAATGAAGTCTCCATGCGATTAATGCCAAAACCCAGGGTTAACAACACGATCATTGTTGAAATGGAAAAAATGTCATTAGCGATAAATATCGCTAATGACATTTTCCATTCTGCTGTGATGCCTTTGGCCCTTTCAGTGTTCACAGGGAATGTTGCAAATCGATTGGGAATTTCATCGCAAGGAGATAATGTTTTTTTGGCGGTAAACATTATTGGAGGTCCTCAATCTGTTGAACGACAAGGTAAAGAGTTGATGCAAATTTGTTCTCAGGGAAATCCAAAGAGTTTTGAAATATTGAC
>CAZWTJ010000004.1:0-10506 GCA_964637555.1 uncultured Dehalococcoidia bacterium
ATTAGCAAACATGAAATGAATAATGTATTTGGTGCATTTGGCCCAAGTTTTAAAAAAGGATTAATATCTTCTGTTCCAACAGGCAATGTAGATTTGACTCCTACAATAATGTATCTATTAGGATTAGAGACAGACTTATCATTTGATGGAAGGCCAATTCGGGAAGCATTTTTAGAGGGTCTTAATCATGAGAATATCGAAGTGGATATCCAAGAATTTCAAAGCGAATATAGTAATAAAGAATATTCTTATAGACAGAAACTTGTAACATCTTCAATTGGAAATACTCATTACATTGATTATGCCAAACGATATTAGCTAACGTAGTATTAATTCTCTATTGATTAAATTCTATTGTAGCTTTTCCAATGACTAGAGGAGATAACGTCGAATCCTTTAAGAATATGTCACATTCGATGGTTTCTTTACCCAATAAAATATACTTATCAACAATCACTGCATTGGCGAGTATTTTCATTTCTTGCTTCACAGAACGTCTGAAAATTATGTCTAGTTTGCGAATCCATGTTTCGGGCATTGTGTCATTTAAATGTTTAGAAATATAAGCAATACTCATTGCGCCTGGGACAAGTGGGCCTGGCAATCCATGTTTCTTTGTGAAGAGTTTAGATGTTAACCTGTTTGGCATACCATTATTACCTTGAAAGGTTTGGAAGGCTTTCACCTGGGAACCTAAAAAAAATTTCTCTGAAACTTGGGTCTGATAACCGATTTCCACGTTTTGAAATTTAAAGTGATTTTGCATAATTTTTCCATATAAAAGTATCTTGCTTCTTTGAAACTAATGACCCAGTCTGGTTAAAATAACTGCATTCGAAAACAGCAAAAATCATATGCCCAGAGCGTCCGGTTTTTTCATAAATTTCAATCCCTCTAGATTTTATTGTGATTTCGTCTCCATCTCGAATGTAATTTTCACATTCGATTGATTGCCCGCCAAGCAATTTGTTGTAATTTTCTTTTTGTAGGATTTTGGGCGTAAAATATTGAATCGGGAGAGAATTAATAAAAGTAGGAGGAGCTGCAATAGAATTGCTTCCTGATATTGCAATTATTTGCTCACCAGAAACTTCGCAGAACTTTTCAATTTGATCTTTTGTGATTATGAAAGACCCAATATTTATTTCAGACCGAAATTCATTTATATCTAGTTGTTCAAAAAAATCCATTTTATGATCCATTTAGTTTGCATTAAAACCAATCATCACTAATGGTATTATAATTTTAAATACATTTTGTATATAGGTGACAATGAATTTAGATTTACATACTCATTCTGTTTCATCTGATGATTCAAAGGCAACAGTTGAGCAATTTGCGAAGTGGACATTGTTCTTGAGGAATGAAGGGTTTCCTCTGGATGGTTTTGTATTGACTGAACACCGAAAATTTGATTATCAAAATGACTATTCTGATATTTCCGAAAGGTTTGGAGTTCTGATTTTGAAAGGATCAGAGGTAGAAACTGATCATGGGCATTTTTTGGTTTTTGGTGTCACTGAAAAATTGACGGATCGAATAAATTTCGCTCGAGTAGATATCTCTGCATCAGAGTTAGTCTATACAGCTCAAAATTGTGAGGCAATTGCGATACCTGCACATCCAGGTAGATTTGGAATAGGGTTATGTGAATTTAATAACGAAGAATTAAATTCACAAATCCGGGTAGTTGAGAGTTTAAATTGGGGTAATTTGCATCAAGAACAAGTAAGATCGGATCAATTCATTCAATCAAAATGTTTTGATTCGTTTATTGGAGGAAGTGATTCACATGTTGTTAGTACTCTTGGAAAATGCCTAACAAAATTTGAAGCGTCTATTCAATCTGAATCTGACTTAGTTAGAGAATTAACACACGGTTCCTTTCAATCTTTAAAGATTGAAGATATAGCAAATCACTAGATCATGGAATGACTTTGTCCTCCATCTACTACTATGCAAGCTCCGGTGATCAAACTGGCGCGCTCAGATGATAGAAAAGCGACTACATCACCTACGGGTTCTGGCCATCCGAATTTACCCATTGGTAGGTTCGTTTCAATGAAGTTTTCCACGACATCTTCAGTGTTTTCATTTTGGAATCTTTCCCAACTACCCCCAGGATGTTCTATAGATCCTGGGGCAATACTATTTACTAAAATTCCGTCTTTGGCTAAAGAAATAGCTGTGTTTTTCGTAGCGCCAATCAGTGCAGCTTTTGCGGACATATAAGAAATATTTCCACCGTTTTCACGTCCCCAAATGCTAGCTATATTAATTATCCGTCCCCATTTTTGTTCACTCATGTGAGGGATTACTGCCTTCATCAATGCAAAGCTGCCAAATAAATTTAGATCGAATGTTGCTTTGAAATCTTCTATAGATGTTTTTTGAATATCTTCCCTAGACAAGGATCCTCCGACATTATTTACTAAAATGTCTATAGGCCCCAATTTAGAATTTACGATAGACGGTAGTTTATTTAGCTCTTCGCTAATGGAAATATCAGTTTGGATTCCGATTGCAGTACCTTCGAAAGCATTTAATTCCTCTACCGTTTCATTTAAAGTTTCCTTTGAACGTCCGCAAATTGCTACATTCACTCCTTCTTTTGCCAAGGAAATTGCACATTGTTTTCCTAGGCCTCTGCTACCCCCTGTTACAAGTGCTACTTTCCCTTCAATTTGTAAGTCCATTATTTTCTCCTTTTCTAGAATTAAAAACTAATTGCAGTGATTTTGTATTTAAGGGTATGTAAAAATCTTTTCGGTTGTTTCTTCGATTGAATTTTCAATCATTTGGTCCATTGGTAAAGAATTTTCAAATGATTCTAATATTTCAGTTTTAGCTGCAGTAATTGGGTGCTTGGGGACAAAAAGTGAACAACAGTCTTGATCAGGGCGAATAGAAATATCGAATGTACCAATTTTTCTAGCATGATCTATGATTTCATCTTTGTTAGTGCCAATTAATGGCCTCAATATTGGGATTGAAGAAGCGTCGTCAATTGCCGCGATGTTTTCAAGGGTTTGAGAAGCTACTTGCGCTAAGCTTTCTCCAGTGATTAGAGCGATAGATTTTTTCGATATTGCGAGTTTTTCAGCAATCCTAATCATGAATCTTCTATAAAGTACAACTCTATATGCAGGGGGAACTTCTACAATGATTTTTTGTTGAATTTTACTTAGAGGTGCTAAAAAAAGTGTTGATTTATATTGATGGTGATTCAAAACTTTTGCCAGATCATATGCTTTTTCTATACTTGATTTGTCCACCAATGGATAACTATGAAAATGTAACATGTCTACAGAAGTCCCTCGTTTAAGCATTTGCCAAATAGCTACAGGGGAATCAATTCCTCCTGACATTAGTGCCATTGCTTTACCACTCACTCCGACGGGCATTCCACCGAAACCTTTGAATTCTTCGGTGTGGACAAATATTTTATCCTCCATTATCTCAATGAAAATTTCTAAGTCAGGATTTTTGAGTTGAACCTTTGATTTGGAGAATTCTTGGACAAAAGTGCCAACTTTCCGATTGATTTCATCTGACGTTAGGTTGAAGTTTTTGCTTGGGCGTCTGGCAGTAATCCTAAACGTATCAAATTTAATATTCGGTAAAATCTCATTCAATAGATTAAATATGGAATCTAGATTCTTTTCCACTTCATATGCAGGGTAGAATTTTGCTATTCCAAAACAATTTGTAATTCGTTCTGCAATCTCTGAGATTTCAGCTTCTGGATTAATAGATAAACCAATGATCAACCTTTTATGCCAAATATTTTTTATAGGCAAATCTTTAGTCGCTAATTTCAAGTTGCGCAAAATTTTATTTATGAACACAGGTCTGTTTCGACCTTTAAGTGCGGGTTCGTGAAATTTTACGAGTATGGTGCTTGGACGCATTAGATCGACTTAAAATTAATTAGATAGTTTGTGTCTTGGCTGAGAGTGACTAAGAACTTGTTTATTGACTAGATTTTCTGGCATTTGGCCTAATAATACAGATCTTACTTCTTGGGCAGCGCGCTCTTCAAGTTCGAGAACGGATTCTTGTGAGAAGAATGAAATGTGTGGAGTGATTAATATGTTGTCCAGATACATGAAAGGATGATCGGTTGAAGGTATAGAATCAACCATTACATCAAGACCTGCTCCAGCAATTTTTTTGGACTTTAAAGCTTCAAATAATGCATTTTCGTCAATTAACGGCCCCCTGGCGCAATTGATTAGAAATGAATCAGATTTCATCATATTTAATTGTTCTTCTCCTATCATATTGTGTGTTTCTTCTGTATATGGTGAGTGCAGAGAAACGAAATCAGAAGATTGAAGTAGATTTTCAAGACTGGTTGAGTTTACTCCAAATTGTTCCGCTTCTTCCTGTGAAACGAATGGGTCAAAAGCAACAATATTCATACCGAAGGCTTTTGCTTTCTGGCTGACTGCTTTCCCTATTCTTCCGAAACCAACGATTCCGAGGGTTTTGCCTTTCAGTCTCATGATCCGCATCGTTAGGGGTGAGTTGCCCCAAGCATTTTGTTTTGTGTCGGAATCGAAAAAAGCTATCTTTCTATTCCAGCATAACATTAATCCAATAACATGATCTGAAACCTCTTCCATACAGTAGTCGGGCACGTATGTCACAGCAATGCCTAACTCAGTCGCAGTTTCTACTGAAATATTATCCACACCAACGCCATATCTTCCTATGACGGCGCATTTTTTTGCGGATCGAATCACTTTTTCTGTGACTTGTGCGAAACAAGTTAAAATCCCATCAACATCTTTAGCGAGTTTACAAAGGGTATTTTCATCAGTATTTGGGGCAACAATAATTTCAGCATTTATGGATGAGAGTACTTTCTTTTCTGGTTCAATGGTCGGCCAGACATAATCTGTGATCAAAATTTTATATGACATAATTGTCCTCCATTTCGAGAATCATTGATAACTTATGCAAGGATTTTCGGCATGGGTTTAAACATGCATCCTTCTACGAAAATTTCAAAAAAATCATCGCAAGTTTCTAATTCTATGTGGTCGATGAGTTTAACTTTTTCTTCAATTTGTTTACGAAAGAATTTTGACTTCAACATTATTGTTGCTCCTTCTAGAGAAGCATTTCCAACTTTTGTGATTTTTTCAGAAGAGATGTTGGGTAGAAATCCTATGTCTATCGCGCATTCAGGAACGATATAGTTTGCGAATCCTCCAGCCAAGTAAAGTTTTGAAATTTGATTTGCATTCACCCCATATGAACGCATGGTTATGAATTGTCCAGAGTAATTAGCGGATTTTGCTTGAGCTAATGAACTTACATCCGACCTGGAAATCGAAATTTCTTGGTCGGGCGCTAGAACAATTTTTTGTTTGCTTTTCTCAAAAACTCCTAATTCGTTCATCTGTTTTGTGCGTCTCAACTCAGACAAAATTTGAATCAAACCAGATCCACAAATCCCTTGAGGCTTTTTGTTCCCAATAGTTTTATACTTTGTTCCGGTTTCAGAAAATGTTAGTGATTCTATTGCTCCATCATACCCAGGCATACCATATGAAATTTCTCCTCCCTCAAATGCCGGACCTGCGGGACAAGAAGCTACAATCATCTTGTTTGAGTTTCCCAAGACTACTTCAGTGTTCGTACCAATATCTACTAGCATTGAAATTTCATCATTTTCGCCCATTGCTGTTGCTAGAATATCAGCTGCAACGTCTGATCCTACGTGACTACCTATTAAAGGTCCTCCATAAATATTGGCATCAGGGAAAACTCTTAATCCGAAATCCTTGGCTTTAATGTTTAGTGCAGTTGAATCGATTTCTCCTTTTAGGAAAAGACTCTCAGTGATTGATCGGTATGGCTTTTGCCCAATTGATTGTACATCGTAATTAAATAGTAAATCTCTCATTGTAGAGTTGCCAACGAATACAGCTTCGTAGATCTGCCTTCTGTGAAGATTACTTTGTTTGGTGAGTTCTCCGATTTCAAAATTTAAGGCAGAGAGCATTACTTGTCTTAATTCACCACTGAATTTACCGCCGTCATATGAGATGCGATTCATGATATCGCTTCCGCCAAATTTTTGAGGGTTCTCAAATGAGGAAGTGGCCAAGATATTGGAAGTTTCTAAATCGACTAAATTCATGACTATTGTGGTGGTTCCTATATCGGCAGCTATACCTAGTATGGAGTTTCTATATTTGTCTAGATAGGAACCATTAAAACTTACCGTATCTCCGTTTCTTTGCACCATAGGATCATGAGAGACACGGCGATTAATAGATTCAACAAGAATTCTGGGTTGTCGACGTAAGATGGAAAATTCAATTACCTTATCGGTATCGGTAATTTTAGTTTGACAAGCTAATCGAAAATTGTTTCCAAGGAAGAATTCTTCCTCAGTAGGATTATTTAATGAATCATGTCCCGAATTAATTTCGACAATACATTCATGACATTGCCCGTTTCTTCCACAAGATGTAGGGACACGCACATTAATTGCATCAGCGTAATCGAATAAAGAGGATCCGATCTTTGATTCTATGACTTGTCCAGAGCATCGTACAGGAGACATGTGGGTATTGTATCATGGAGCTTATCGAATTTTTGAGTATGGTTTATATTTCAGATTCGATTTCCCATGCCCCCCGATAATCTAACTTCTGATCATCTTGGCAAATGAATAATTCATTCGGTTGCACATTTCTGTTCTGATTCCTACATCCAAACTTTGCAGTACAACGATCGTTAGCATTCCTGTAAGGACATCTCTTCGAAGATACTTCGGATACTGTCTGAGAGATGTCACGCATGATCTCATCTAGCTTTTTCATACTTGAGATGTATCTATCTTTATCGAGTTCTCCATTAATTTTGTCTTTAGCGTTTTTAATTCCCATAGAATGATACTAATTGAATTCCTAGGCTGTAACAAACTTTTTGGCAAGATCTACGCATTCAATTGCGTCTTTCCCATATCCGTCCGCACCCATATCATCTGCCAATTCTTGTGATAGAGGAGCTCCACCTACTAGAATTTTGACATTACTGCGCATTCCAACTTCTTCAAATGCTTCTATAGTTCTTCCCATGTTGGGCATTGTTGTCGTCAGTAGTGCTGACATTCCAAGAAGTTGTGCTTCGTGTTCCATTACTGCTTCAATAAATTCTTCAGATTGCGTGTCGACTCCGAGGTCGTGAACCGTAAATCCAGCCCCTCTAAGCATCATGATACATAGGTTTTTACCTATGTCATGCAAATCACCTTTTACAGTACCCATAATGATTGTACCAATTGGCTTAACTCCCGAAGCAGACAAGATAGGTTCGATGTGGGCCATCCCTGCTTTCATAGCTCGGGCAGCAATTAGAACTTCAGGTACAAAAATAATATTGTCACGGAATTTGATTCCGACTATTGCCATTCCAGAAATTAGTCCATCATCAAGAATTGTATTAGCACTAAATCCATCATCAAGTGCTTTTTGGGTTAATTCGTCAACTGAATGTTGGTCACCAATGATTAGCTTATGTGCAATTTCATGCATTTTAGGATCAGAATTTTCAAAAAGTCCCTTGATGTGTTCTAGTTCTGATTCTTTAGTAACATAATCGATTTCTTGGTTCAAACCATCGTGGTTTATTGGCATTTTAAATCCTTTGGTATTAATTTTTCCTGTGCCAAGCTTTTACAGCTCTTGGAATTTCTAATAAATTTTCAAGTTTTGTAGATAATGGCACAGCACACTCAGGAGCTATCATTTGCACTCCGGCGTCAAGGCATTTGAAAACTTCTGCACGAACTTCTACAGGACCTCTAGAATATAAAGTCGCTGGATTGTTGATGTTTCCTACCAAACTTATTTTTCCATCTACAGTGTCCATGGCCTTCTGTGGGTCATTTTTTGAATCAAAATGAAAAGATGCCATTCCAGTTTTAGAAATATATTCCATTCTATCAAGAGTGTTTCCACAAATATGTAAAATCAAGGGAACGTTTAACCTTTCAGCCATTTCCATATGAATTTCCATAAGAAATCTTTTGTAGTATTCACCACTTACCAGATCTCCAGTGGCGTGATCTGGAAAAGTCAGAGCGTCGACACCTGCATCAATTTGGGCTTCGCCAAATATGACTGAAATCTCTTTTAATTTATGAAGAACATCCAACGTAAGTTTTGGATCATCTACTGACATTAATAAGAATGGTTCTACTCCAAATACGTGATACGCAAGGGTCCAAGGACCCATAGTTTTTCCAATGATAGCTGCTTCATTTCCAAATTCCGAACTAAGGATTTCTATAGATTTTGTTAGGACTTTGGTATCGCGGTGTTCTAAGAAATTTTTCGGGATTTTAATGTCTGCAGGACTTTTCCAAATTGGGTTATACATTCTTACAGTCGGCCAGTTGTCTTTTCCTTCCCATTGGACATCGCATCCGAGTGCGGAGGATTCTTGAATAATTGAAAAATATGGAGAGATACTATCGAATCCCAATTCTGTGTAGCCTGTAGCAGCAAGGTTGGCGGCAAGCTCCGGTTCTCTGCAAGCATCAGGGAATGGAGCATCTACAAGGTCCATAAGATCAACAGTTGCAACACTTGTTGGATTTGCGCAAGGAGTCCGGTCTGTAGGAAGACCATTAAGTGCATTGATTACTCTTTGTTTTGAGGTCATTGGATTTTCTGCAATCATTTTGACTCCTTCACAAATTTTATTACTAAATTTTTTTTATGTAACACTAAACCCTAGTGTTCCTGTGGTCATCTGTCCTCTGAGTGCTTCTGCTGCCATCATTCCTTCGACACTAGAAATATTTCTTGAATAAGGCAAAATTATCCTCATCAAATTTTCATGGTTTTTTCCACACTCAAACGCTACAGAAGTATCTGAAGTTTTTATCATTTCACCATATTTTACAAAACCAGCAACGACCATTTTAATTCTAAGAGAAGCATTCTTTGATTCACCTTCCCCCTGGATTTCATAGTGCCAAGTTCCATTTTTTTCCTTAGGCGTGGCTGATAGCATGAGATCAGATTTCGAGTCTTGAATTGCAATATTCCCTGAAGGATGCTTGAAATTTGGAGTTTTATTGGTAGCTTGGGATAGTAAAAACCTTAGTGGTCTTTGGTGTACTTTTCCACATGGGAATCTGGCTTGATTAGATGCGTCATGGATAGGTTCTAAATCGCCAAGAGTGACCATTTGATTTCGAATCCCTTCGATTCTTTTTTCGACCCCATCTTTCTGGCTGAATGACCAGAGTGAACAGATAGAGTTTTGAACATATAATCCAATGGAAATGTTTTGGAAGTGAGGATCCATAGGGATTAGCTCGAGACAAGTGCCCAATTTTTCAAAAACCTCTGAAATCTTCAATTGCTTTGTTGTATCTTCTGAATACATAGTAGTTCCTTTATGGTGCAGTCTTGAGGGTTCTTGATAATGACTTTATATGCTCCGGTCCAGTCCCACAACATCCACCAACGATGTTAACCCCTAATTCAACGATTTGTACGAATCGTTCTGTCATGTATTCGGGTGTCTCGGGGTATATTATCTGCCCATTTTTAACTGTCGGGATTCCCGCGTTTGAATGTACGATCATTGGTTTATCTGTTGACTCTCGCATTTGTTGGGCTATCTCAATCATTAAATCGATTCCATTTCCGCAATTTGTACCTATAATATCAGCGCCTGCAGATGTCAATTCTTTGGCAGCTCGTTCTGGAGTGATTCCCATCATTGTAAAAAATCCCCTAGGCCCTTTATCAAAGACCATAGTTGCAATCACAGGCAGATTGGTGCTTTCTTTTGCGACACGGATGGCAAGTGAAATCTCTTCAATTGCAGTCATGGTTTCAATTATTATTGCGTCAGCTCCACCTTCTTTTAGCGCAACCATTTGCTCCTCAAAAGCGAGACACATTTCTTTTTCAGAAACATCTCCTAAAGGTGCTAAAAATTCTCCCGTAGGGCCAACTGAGCCAACAACGTAATTTTGAGGCCCCGCAACACTCTTGGCATGAGTTGCAGATAAACGATTAAATTCTGCAACTTTATCCCCATGCCCATATTTTTTTTGCATGAATTTACTTCCACCGAATGAATTTGTTAGTACTAAATCGGAACCAGCATTAAAATAATCTTTAGCCATTTGGCAGATGATTCCGGGATTACTTGAGTTGAATTCTTCAGGACAACCGCCAGGTTCTAGTCCATGAGTTTGCAAATACGTTCCTGTTGCACCATCAGAAATCATAACTCTATTTTCTGAAATTGCTTCAAGTAGTGTAAGTTTTCTAGGGTTTTTTGATTCCATAGTCTACTGCCAAAAAGATTATGAATACATTATACTGCTACTGTTTAATATCACAAGATATGGAGTATCGAATGTCAACAGTTTCTGTAAATGGAGTTGAGATTTTTTATCAAGAAAAAGGGGAAGGGACTCCTTTGATTTTGCTTCATGAATTCGCAGATGATTATCGG
>CAZWTJ010000004.1:10516-53242 GCA_964637555.1 uncultured Dehalococcoidia bacterium
ATCTTGGGATTCCTTGGCTCAAAAATTGTCCGAAGAGTACAGAGTGATTTCTTTAAACAATCGTGGATACCCACCATCTGGGGTGCCTCAAAAGCAGGATCAATATTCGCAGGAAATTTTGGTTGAGGACCTGTACGGGTTTATGAATGAAATGTCTATTGAAAAAGCCCATATAGGTGGTCTATCAATGGGTGGCGGAACCACCTTAGTTTTCGGATTGAAACATCCCGATCGTACCCTTTCAATGATAATTGCTGGTGCGGGGAGTGGATCAAATCAAAATGATGGATTTATAGAAATGATTGAATTTTATTCTTCCAAGTTAATATCTGATGGGATGCCGGCACTAGACTCTTATATTAGAGGAGAAACTAGGACACAACTCATAAGGAAGGATTCTAGCGCGTTTGAAAGATTTCGCGCCCGTCTCTTTGAGCATTCACATATTGGCTCAGCTTTAACATTTCAAGGGGTACAAAGAAAGCGCAAATCCGTGTACGATTTCGAAGACGAAATTAAAAAATGTCAAATACCAGTTTTAATTCTGGTTGGCGATGAGGATTATCCATGCATTGAACCTGCTTTATTTATGAAACGAAACTTTCAAAAATCGGGTTTGGTAACTTTTCCACAATCAGGTCATGCAATAAATATTGAAGAGCCGATCTTATTCAATGGGGTTGTTGAAGGTTTTCTTAGAGCGGTGAATGAGGGATATTGGGCGTTCCGTTCAAATCTTTCGTGAATAAAGAGTTTTTAAATAGACCATTTTTCGACAGCTTTAGGGTTTAATTCTAATCCCAGTCCGGGTTTGTCATGGAAAGGTTTCCACATCCCTCCTTTTTGTTGAGGGAACTCATTAAAGAAGATCCGATCTATTTCTAAAGAAGTATTCATGTATTCGATTACTTTCAAGTTTGGAGTTGCACATCCAAGGTGCAAATGTACTAATTGATGAGCATGTGGAGCTATTTGGATGTTGAACGCGTGAGCAAGATGTGCAATTTTTAACCATTCAGTGATTCCTCCTACGTTTCCAACATCAGGTTGTGCAATGTCACAACCTCCATTGTAAAGTAAGTCTTTAAATCCATATTTGGAATATTCAAGTTCTCCCGTTGCAAGAGGCATAGATATTGAGTGCCTGATTTCAGACAATCCTGCGATATCTTCTGCGGTAGTTGGTTCTTCAAACCATCCAATATTAAAATTCTCGAATTGTTTGGCCATCATGATTGCTTGTTTCGGATAATACCCCCAGTTTGCATCTACGAAAATTTCAATATCATCTCCAACTGCCTTCCTAACGAGTTCCAGTCTATGAAGATCTTCTTTTTCGGATTTGCCAAAATCTTTGCCTACTTTCATTTTTATTCTGGGGATTCCACGATCTACATAATCGGTCATTTCTCTTACAAGTTCTTCTGATGTATAGTTTGTCCAACCGCCACTGCCATAAATAGGTACAGCATCAGAGTATGCTCCAAGGAGTTTATACAGTGGCAAGTTTAAGGATTTCGCTTTTAAATCCCATAGTGAAATATCGGCAGATGAAATTGCTTGAAAAGCAACGCCTTTCCTTCCAAAGCTCCTGATAGCCCAATACATCAAATCCCATAATTTCTCTATGTCGTTGGGGTCTTGTCCTATAAGGATAGGAGCAAATATGTTTTCAACGATTTCTTTAATTCCGGGTGCGGATTTTCCAATCCCTAGTCCTGTAATACCTTCATCAGTTAATATGTGTACAAATGTATAACCTTTGGATTTTTTTGGAGCCATCGTGGCATCTGCAACAGATGATCCTTCGGGATAAGATAAAGTAGAAACTTTTACCTCTGTGATTTTCATGAACTGAACCTTAGTCTATTTTGAGATTCACGGATTTGTGAGATTCAGGATACCCAATTAATTCCGTTTAGTACCAGCTTTTGATATTCAGGGGTCTTAAAACTAAGTCCGTTATGACCTAAGTTTGTTACAAATACTTTTCCATTCCCGTACTTTCTAGTCCAACCAAGAGGGAATGTGCCGCCTGGCATAAATGTTTCTTTGTCTCTCCATTTATGGGTTCCATCTTCTGAATCCCCATGTAAAAAGTAGTTATTTCCATCTTTGAAAGCACATCCCATATACAATTCGTCATTTGTCAAAAAATCTGAAATTCCCTCTACACATTCATGATTAGAATTGGTCACATTTACTTCGAATTGTCCATAAGGTGGGTGCCAGCTTTCAGCCGATATCCATCCCCCTCCGGTAATATCATGATACTCATGCCAATCATCTGGTCGGACATTGGAAATATGTAATGATACGAATCCATGGCCCCCGCCAATATATTGAGTCATCGCTGTTTGTTGCGCACGAGTTAAAGTCATTTCTGCTGCGCGCATTGTGTTAAAGATGAGTACTTCAAAATTCGCTAAGTTTTCAGAGTTGATTTGATTGGAGTCTTCGGTAACTGTGACTTCGTGACCCGCCTCTTTTAAAAATTCTTCTAACACAGGAGTGGATTCTTCGTAAGGATGATTCCCTCCACTCAAAATAAGTAACTTCATTGTAGACTCCTAAAACATATTAAATTTTGAAATTATCCAGACCGCAAGTCTATATTAGAGAGTCTGACTGGTCAATTAATACCAAGAAACTTTTTGGATTCATATGGTTGACCAAATTGGGGTTCATAAGTATGCTTGGCACCGATTAATTATTTATGTTTAGTTCATTTTGCGGAGAAATTATGTCAAATCTTAAAAACATTCATTCAGTAGTCGAGCAATTTTCTGAGCAAAATCCCGATCAATGGAATACTTCGGCTCTTGGGGTAACTCGTTTAGAGACTCAGATCCCCTTTTTGGAGAGTGTTCATACGCCAAATGTTAATATTGTGGTTGTTGGCGGGTTAGTTGGAGGTGAAGCAGACGTCAATACTTCAATAAAGGCTATTGAAGCGTGTGTTGACTCAACACTAAACATTAGTATAGCTCCATGTATAAATATTGATGGTTACGAACAATTACAATCGCCGAACAATTCATCTGGAGGGAGCCCGTCTTTAGGATATCCTCCAGATGATGGGTTTTTTAATGATGAAGAAAATCCTGAATCGAGATATATGTGGCGATGGATCTCTTACTTGGCTCCTGAGGTCGTCGTAGAAATTTGTAATGGCGAAGTCGTTGAGTGGGAATCAAATCTTGCTGCACAGGAGATAGCAACCGAGTTGAATGCAAATCCAATTTCAAAAGATGATTCTTTCATTAATGCATTAGGATATTCAAGAGCGAGCGGGTTAGGGGTAATTCCTGCATTTCGTTTGTCTGCTCCCGAAGGTTCTGTTGTGTCTGAACTCACCAAATTGATTGCTTTATCCGGATCAATCCCTCTTTCACAAGCCAGAAAAACGCTTGAATCTCGTAGACAAAGATCTCCAATTGCCACAGCACGTGTACTTGCTTCAACTTATGGGCACAAACTTGATAATCCCATTAATTATGTCCAAGGAGTAGGAATCAGTGGTCGAATAAGATTGTGGGAAATGGATGGAGGTGTGACTAATAACCCGATTCACGAAATCGCTGGCCTCACAGAAAATTATGTTTCAGGTGCTATTGATCCATATGCTGATAATCCTGCAGGGTCTGCGCATATTGCTGGAATGGTTTGGGCGGATGAAATGTTTTTATCTTCTGGAGATGAACGATATAAACAAACTATCATTGATGCTGCGAATCTTTTTGAGGAAGGTAGTGCATCTAATCCACCTCATCCGGCTGATCCTCTTTGGAGGACTGAGGATATGTTTATGTTAGGGTCGATTTTAGGAAGAGCCTATTCTTTAACTGGTGAAGAAGCTTATCTGCAAAAACTGGTTACTTTTCTCAAGAATATGAAAACACAAAAAAGTGATGGGTTGTTTATGCATGATCGGAATACTGACATTTTTTGGGGTAGGGGGAATGGTTTCGCTGCTATAGGTTTGACTGAAACTTTGTCTGTTCTACCTGAAGATCATCCTGAACGGCCATCCATTTTAAAGTCATATAGGAGATTGCTGGAGGGATTAAAAAGTTATCAACAACCTTCTGGACGTTGGCTAGAAATCATTGACTTGAAAGGCTCTTATGAAGAGATGACTGGTACTTGTATGATCGGTTATGCAGTTGCTAGAGGTTTGCGGAAAGGTTGGATTGATTCTTCAAATATGGAATGGGTGAACAAAATTTGGGTTGGAGCGAGTGAGAGGATAGCTGACAATGGGGATGTGATGGATGGGTGTATTAGTACGGGGGCGATGGAATCTATCCGTGATTATTTAGATCGTACAGCTGTTTGTGGTTATGATGATAGGACAGGCAGTTTGGCTCTTTGGTTTGCAGTTGAGATGTCAAGATTACTTGAAGGCAGAAAATGAGTTTATATGTTTTCATCAGGCTTTAGTTCTCTAAAAATAGCCTCGACGAAAAAATAATTTCCAAAGGGAAGAATCTCTTCTTGTGGGAAAACCAAGTTTGATGGGATTGGTTCGAATTTGAGAGCGGAATGCCATCTTTGGTCGCCCCAACTACTATGCAAAAGGATACCTCCCTCGGCTAAGTATTTTTTAGAGAGAGTTTTTAGGGTTTCTTCAATAACTAAACGATAATGTGCATTTAGTTCTGGACGGATTTTGCATAAGCGGATCATTGCAACAACAGCAATGGAGGCAGCACAAGAATCTTTTGGTTTGGTTTTTGGATCAGGGTCAGTAAAATCGTATCTCGGAACCCAATCTTCGGGAATTGAGTCGCACCAATAGTTTGCCAACTTTATTATTTGGTTCAGGAATCTTTGATGACCAGTCAATTCATAAACAGAAATGAAGTTTAACATTGTTGAGGCATGAGTTTTGGCAACCGAATCGAACACTTCATATCCATGATTCGTTGAGTAGTGAGAAAAATTATTAGACGAATCGAAAATAGCACATTGTCTGACAGATCCATCAGTTCTAATCATGTTTAAGTCTAAAATTCTATCGAAATGGGCAATCAGTCTTTCTTTGGATTTTTCAGAAATGTTTTCAGACTGTAATGCGATCATTCCTCCTGTTAAATCCATAGATAATTGTTTTTCTTCATCATTTCCTGAAAAAAAGCATTGTGCGCTTTCGTTCCAAAATTCATTTGATATGTTTGAGGAGATTTGAGAGAAAAGAGATTTCCATTTTTCAAAACCTGTTATTTTAGCAGTGTGGTTCAATCCATAGAATATATCTAAAGTAGATGCATCATTGAATGATGACTTGTTTAAAAGATCTTCTTTGGTTTGATTAATTAAATGTAAAGCCCATTCTTCAAATTGAGTTTTCCCAGTATATAAAAATAACAGCCACAATCTTCCAATCAATAATCCCACATCTCCTGGAGCGTAATTTGGGCCAAGGCTATAACGACCAGTACGAGTATTCATGGGTTGTATTTTTCCTGGATTCCCTGCATCAAATAAATGTTTCATTTGCAAATTAGAACCATCTGCAACTATGTTCATGGAATAATCTAATGTGTCGAGGTATTTCTGGTTTTCTGGTTCCGAATTAAATCGGAAGGCTTTTGATTCATTCATTTGTGATTATCCATTTGGTTGCTAATCATGTCTCGGGCAATTTGTGGGCTCATTTTTGTGTTATTAGGATTTAATTCAAATAAACTCCAGTTAGGAACTAGCTGACGAAAAACCGATTCCACGAAATAGTAATTGCCGTAGGCGACGATATCTTCTTGGGGGAATCGTAATTCTCTACTCCACCTACCAACAGTGTTTCCCCAGCTCCCATGTAATAATTGTCCACCTATGCTGAGATAATTCTCCGTTAATTCTGTCAGAATTCCTTCAATTATAGGTTGGTAGGAAGCAGTTTTTTCTGGGGCATATCTTGATATTCTCATTAGGGCAGTTGCAGCCATTGCTGCGGCACAGGAATCCTTTGGTCTTTTATATGCTTCTGGATCTTCAAAGTCATAGAATGGAATGTAGTCTGAAGGATTGTGAGAAACCCACCAATCACACATCTTGATAGCGGCATTTAAGTAGTTTTTGTTTCCAGTTGATTCGTATGCGGCACAAAAATTGTGCATTCCCCAACTTTGTCCTCTTGCCCAAGTACTATCGACTCTCCACCCTTGGTGTGTGGTGAGGTAATCGAATTCTTCATTTGCATCAAAATACGCTACTTGGAAATAGTTGCCGTTTTTTTTCACCATGCGAAGGTTTAAAATTTCGTCATTGTGCTTTTTGAAATAGTCCATGAATTTATTGTCATATCTACCCGCCCATGGCTGATCAAGTAAAAAAGCAGTGCAATCTATATTGACTACATTTTTACCATGAGATAAATAAAATACGTTGGTTTTCTCACTAAATATTGAGTCAATTTGATTCTGCGCAGATTTCAAAGAAAGGGTTTTAAAATCTTCATTTCCAGTAATGTCATATCCCCAAGCTGGTCCATAATATGTGTCTACCCCCGAAACATGACTTATCTGAGGATACTTGATTAGATCGGGAGACATTCCTTTGATCAATTCGAGTGCCCAATTTTTGAAATCGTTTTCTCCTGTAATAAGATAGAGTAGCCACAATCTTCCTGTTAAATAACCAGTGTCTGCAGGGCGGTAATCTTCTTGCCAAGTCATCCATCCGTTCCAAACGTTCATAGAACTCAGGTTTTTAAGTTTTGATGTGGGGCCTTGAGAGAAAAGTCTTTCCATCCAAGAATGAGTACCATTCGAGAGAATATCAATTGCTTCTTGAAGGGTATTTAAGTAATTTGACATAGCCAATCACTGACTCGATTTAAGAACTGTTATTCGTTTTTGTAGTTCGGCTTGCGTTTTTCCAACCATGCTTGTCTTGATTCATGGGCATCTTCGGAATTTCTCATTTTATCAGTAAGTCCGGTCCAAAGGTATTGCCAAGCAGTTGGAGGATGGTCTATTGGAAGATCTAATGAACGAATAGCAACTTCCTTGGCAGTTTGTACTCCAATTGGAGGATTGTTACATAGAATTTCGGCATATTTTCTAGCTGTACTGAGAAGATCATCTTTATTTACCACTTCATTTACATATCCTAGACTATACATGTAGTCTGCAGACATAAACTCCCCACTCATTAGCATCCACAAGGCGACTTTGTATGGTAATTGGCGTTGCAATCTAAGGATTCCACTTCCTCCAGGAACTCCTCCGATATTCTTAATTTCAGGAACTCCAAATTTAGCATCTTCTGATGCTATTACAATATCGCAGTGCATGGTTAATTCCATGCCACCTCCGACTGCATAACCATGTACTGCAGCGATGAGGGGTTTCCATAATTCAGTCGGTAATGTTCCTGCTGGTCCAGGTGTTTTTGGATTAGATTGATATTCAGTGCCCGGTATAATTCCAGGTGTTTCAACTCCGGGGTTCTCAGAACGCCATTTAAGGTCGTTTCCGGCGCAAAATGCCCGGTCACCGGCGCCAGTTAAAATACATACCCAAGCATCCTTGTCTTCGCGAAAAGTATTGAGTGCTTCCCATAGCTCCAAGTTCATTGGAGGGGAAATTGAATTAAGTCGCTCAGGTCTGTTAAGAGTCAGGGTGACGATGTGGGACTCTTTAGAATAAGTAAGATATTCGAACTGCATTTAACCCTCGGAAAGTCTCTTTCGATCAAAGCCAAAAATAGTTTTAATTATCGTGAAGAATTACCCCTTGTTTACGTAATTCTGCCTGCAATTCTTGAATGTTGACATCTCGTACTTCAATACCTTTATTGGCAGCCTGTGCCGCAGCTGCACCAGCCCCTTGACCTAAAAGCCAACTTTGGGGAACTTCTCTCATGAAAGTGTGAGTAATAGGGTCGGTACTTAGACAACGCCCGGCAGCTAACAAACCATTGACCTTTATAGGTACAAGAGAATTGTAAGGAACGGATACATTGGGATGCCTTGCATTTGGTGCGGGAGAAATACCTATTTCATCATCATGTATCACTCCAGATGTCCAATCTGATCTCTTCATTTCAGTGACACCTACTAGGCGTCGACTATGCCTGGTACCCATTTGAGGTGCAGTAGTATGCACATAGGCATTTTCAAATCCAGGAAGTTTTTTACGATAAAAATCAATCATTTCCATCATTCTGCGACGAGATTCAGCTTCTACAGTTGATAAATCGTCTACATCTATACAACTATAACCCGCTAATCTAGGTCCCATAAATAGAGCCATGTCATTTCGTGGCATTGCGTGAGGGCGGTCAACAACATTTACCTTGGAACCCTCAGCCATGACAGCACGAAAGTCATCAGGGTTATTGTTTTTAAAATCAAGCCATTTGTCGTAATCAATATCACCCCACAGGAATGCAACGTTCATTCTATGGTGGATATTGTCTTCAACAACATCATTTACATGTTCCGCACCAGCAAAATCAAAAACATCTCCATCGCCAGTCGCGTCGATAGTAACTTTTGCCAGAATTGCTTGCCTACCAGATTTACTTTCGAAGATTCCACCTTTAACTTGGTTATCCTCAACTAATGCTTGGACACCCCATGAGTGCATTAATAATTTCACGCCTTTTTCTTCTAATACGTCGATTGAAACATTCTTTAATAATTCGGGGTCGACTGTAGGAGACCAAGTTACGACTCCTTGGTATGCAGCTGAACGATCACCCCAATAATCTACTAATGCCTGATCTTTAGACCCCCACAATTCAGGGTCGGGTCCCAGAAGACCTTCTGGAGGTAACCGATCTAGTAATTCTGTCGCGAATCCTGAAATCACGTGGTTTCCAGACCAATCAGTCATTCTGTCAATCCATAGTACGAAACCACCCGTAGACATTCCACCAAGATGGCCGTATCTTTCCATTAAAATTACATTTGCGCCGGCATCAGCAGCTGCTGCAGCTGCACCACAACCTGCCGGACCACCACCAATAACTAGAACATCGCATTCTGCGTATACTCGTAAGTCTCTACCTGGTTCTGTAACGGTATTATTTGTTGACATTTATATCTGGCTCCCGTGATTTTTATTTCTCTTCTCAAGAGGCTAACTACCGTGTGACTCTATCAGAATGCTGGCAATTCAGTCAATAACCTCACAACTTTTGAGAAATGGTTTTGACTAATCGTTCGAGCTTTTGGTGATTAAAATCCGTACTAATGAGAAGATTGACTGGTGTGATTGAGATAATATGGTTTTTCACAGACCAAACGTCTGTCTGAGGATCTGCTTCGGGATTTATGGGTCTGTTATGTTTTACTGCGTACATTTCATTTTTTGAGGCATCTAGTTTTTCTATAGTTTCTAAGAAAGCTTTAGGTCCCAAATTAGTTAGATTTATTCCTTTGATATTGATAGATTCGCAATCTGGAAGATTAATGTTTAATAAGAGTTTCTCTTCAATCTTAATATCTGAGAAAAATTCTGTGATTGCTAAGGAGATTTTGGATGCAAGTATATACTGGGATCTTTTTGGCTCTAAGTTTCCTATTGAAATTGCTACAGAATTAAAACCTCTGGAGAATCCTTGAATTGCAGCTCCGAAAGTTCCAGAGTTTATTATATCGAAACCTGTATTAAACCCTTTGTTCGGTCCAGAAATGATTAGGTCAAAAGGGGGGCTTGAAAGTTTTTCCGTTCCAAAAATTACGCAATCTGCAGGAGTTCCACTAATTGCAAATGACTTTATTGATTGGAGTTTTGAATCTTTAGAAGAATGGTGTGAAACGGTGATAGGATTTTGTAGACTTATGGAAGTACCTACGCCACTCTGATTCGATTCGGGTGCAATAATTATCACTTCAGAAAAAGTAGAAAGTTGATCTGCTAACATCCAAATTCCTGGAGTATCAATACCATCATCATTTGTTAAAAGTATTTTCAAATCTTTTGTAAGCTTTCTGGAAATAGTTAGTCGTATATCATGTTATCAATTAATCTGATGTTGCCAATTTTCACTGCGACAAGAGCCAAAAGTTGTTTGCTTTGATCTGTTGGGCCACTGAAATTATTTAATGTGTTTGGGTCGACTACTGAAATGTAATCAATTTCCGCCAATGGTTCTGAAACAATAGATTCACGGATACACGTAATCAAGGCATCGATTTCTGTGGGCCCATTTCCTTTCAACCTTCTTCCTTTTTCTAAAGATTTAAACAAGACAGTGGATGCAGATCTTTCTTTCTTGTTTAAATATATATTTCGGCTGCTTATTGCAAGACCATCCTTTTCTCTAACAGTAGGAACAATTCTGATATTAGTTCCCAGATTTAGTTCTCTGTTAATCTTTCGAACTATTGCACATTGTTGTGCATCTTTTTGCCCAAAATATGTATTGTCGGGTCTAGAAACAGAAATAAGTTTTGTAACAATTGTAGAAACTCCTTGGAAGTGATTTGGTCTTGATTTGCCTTCCAAAATTTCTGCAATTTTCCCTACCGTTACATGTGTTGAATGATCTGAAGGGTAAATTTCATTAGTTGAGGGAACAAAAACTAAATCAACGTTTTCATTTTCAAGCGATTTTAAATCGGATTCAATTGGTCTGGGATAGTCATTGAAGTCCTCGTTTTCTGAAAACTGTTTAGGATTCACAAAAATAGTGGCTACAACAGATTCGTTTTCTAGGTATGCTTGTTTAATTAATGCTAAATGACCATCGTGGATTGCACCCATAGTTGGAACAAGACCTAATGAGTGACTCAGGGATGAACATTTGTCTCGAAATTTGTCAATTGAATGAACTATTTGCATAATTACTTTAGACCTAGTTTGGATTCTAATTCTGAAACTAATTCAGTTTTTGCTTTAAAACTATGATCTGTGTTTGGGAATTTACCTGTTTTGACATCGCTCGAATATAGTTCGATTGAATTTTTAATTATTTCAGTTAGATCTACGTATTTTTTTGCATGCTTAGGCTGGAAATCTGAAAACAAACCCATTAAATCGTGAAAAACTTGAATTTGCCCATTACAATGTGGCCCTGCTCCAATTCCTATGGTAGGAATTTTTAATTTAGTGGTAATTATTTTCGCTACTTCTGAAGGAATGGACTCAAGAACCAAGGAAAATGCGCCAGCATCTTCGACAGCTAAAGCATCTTCGATAATTTTTTCAGCACTGAGAAGGGTTTTAGCCTGTAAGTGGTATCCACCTAGTTGGTTATGAGATTGAGGAGTCAACCCGAGATGACCCATTACTGGAATTCCTGTATCTACAATTTTTTTAATTGTGGGACAAATGTGTTCGCCACCCTCAATTTTCACAGATTGCGCTCCTCCGTGTTGTAGTAATTTTCCCGCATTTGATATGGCAGATTCTGGGTTAATTTGAAATGTCATGAAAGGCATGTCAGCTACAATGTGAGCTTTTTCTGTACCTTTTGTTACTGCTTTGAGGTGGTGCAAAATATCTTCTATAGATACTTCAACAGTGGAATCATATCCTAAAATTACTTGGCCAAGACTATCACCAACGAGAATGTAATCAATTCCGGCATTTTCAATAATTTTAGCCGAAGTATAATCATATGCTGTGATCATAACGATTTTTTCACCGCGATCTGATTGATTTTGGAATTCTTGAATGGTTTTTCGGGTTTTCAATTTCTATTCCCCTTTTCTAAATTCGAGGATACATTGTCTGATATCTTCTTCAGTCTTTTTGTCTAATGTATTTTTTTCAACCGCCGCCGATAATCCCATTAATGCCATTTCGCAATACAAAGGTAAAATCTCGGGAGCTTGTTTTTGTAATGTAAGCATATGGGTCCTGATAGTTCCAAAATCTCCTCGCGCATATGGGCCAGCAATTGCTTTTGGAACACCGAGAGTTTTGAGGTTGTTTGTCACGCCGATCATCATAGGAATTAGTGCATCAATTCCTTGGTTTCTATTCATGCCTAATTTTGTCCAAAGTTCTGCCGTTCCAATTGCAAGACTTGTTAATAATCCTCCCATCATTACACCTGTTAGGTGATACAAAGGTTTACTTTCTGAGGTAAGAACTATAGGTCTTGCCTCTAGATTTACGGCCATTCGAGTAAGGAAATCTGCCATTGGCTTTTCACCTTCAATTCCAAAGGTGATGCCAGGAATGTTCTTTGCACCAGAATGCGCATCTGCAAATGCTTGCATAGGGTGGAATGATCCAGGTATTGAACCATATGACGTTACATTACCCAATATGTCTAGAGAAGAGACTCCAGAGCAATGAACTACACCCTGTGACTTCCTCCATTTTGTTTCATTCGCGACACGTTCAATGATATTGTCGGGTGTAGTAATAAAAACAAAGTCAGACGTATTTGCTACTTCCTGAATAGTTTCAGCAGTTTTTAAAGATTGAATATACCCAGCTAATCGATGTGATGATTCTATGGAACGACTCGCAACACATCTCACGTTATAGCCAGCAGAACTTAGCGATATAGCCAATGCACCGCCAACGGCACCAGCTCCAATAATCCCTATTGATATTTGATCATTAAAAACGATCATGTAATCACCTTTAAGTATAAGTGTTATACAGCTGTAGGTGAACAATAGAAATAACCATTATATCGATGCTCACCTTCCCGAAGGATCGGCTGCACGATGATTCTATCATTCAAGTCATGTAGAATCAATTTGCAAAAACTTGATGTACTTGACACATTGCTTGACGATATTAGAATTCAGCTAGATTAGCATGAAATGTCGAGTAAGTTTGTTTTTAAAAGGAATCGTTAAATGAGTAGTATTACTGGTAGCCATCTTATTGCCAATGTATTAGCTAAAGAGGGAGTAAAGAACATTTTTACTCTTGCAGGCGATCATATTCTTCCTGTCATAGATGTCATGGCTGATTTTGATTTCAGGTTTTTTGATACTAGGCATGAGCAAGCTGCTGTTCATATGGCAGATGTATGGGCTAGAGCAACTGATACCCCTGGAATTGTAATGACCACGACTCCGGGTTTTGCAAATGCGATTCCTGGTCTTGCAAGTGCCTTTCATGCAGAAAGTCCGATGCTATCAATTAGTGGTAGCGCAGAACTTTCGGAATTAGGCAAAGGAGCGATGCAAGAGATTGACCAGATTGGGATGGCTGCTCCTGTAACAAAAGCTTCTTGGATTATTGATGATGCCTCGAAGATTCCCGACATGATAAACCGGGCGTTGGCACTCGCTTATAGTGGACGACGTGGGCCAGTTCATTTGACTGTTCCTGTTGATGTTCAAGAACAAAAAATTCAAACTCATGAGTTTCCTACATATAAATCTTTTAAAGACAATATTGACCATGTCCCGAGATCTATTTCGAGTAAACAAATTGATCAGCTGTTGGACATATTAGTTTCCTCTGACCGACCACTAATTATTGCAGGTTCTGCTGCTTCTTATGGTGATGTAGGGCAGAAAATACAAAAATTTGTTGAAATTTCTGGAATTCCATTACTCACAGAGGGCGACGCTAGAGGAATTGTCTCGGATGATCATCCGCTTTGTTTTGGTTTTTTCGATACTGCCCTGAATGCTGCTGCTAAATTGATCTCTGATGCAGATGCTGTGCTGTTATTGGGTAGAAAGCAAGATTTTGTGATTGGATATACTGCGCCGCCTTTAGTTTCAGAAAAGGCGGCATTAATGCAGATTGATCCATCGCAGGTAGAAATTGGAAGGAATAGATCTGTTGATGTTGGGATTTGCGGAGATATCAGCAACGTTTTGGATATGGTAATACATAATTCGGAAAAAAGAATTTGGTCTTCTTTTAAACCATGGATACAAAAATTCACCGAAGCACGACGTAACCATTTTGAAGTATTAGAATCACTTGCGCTGACTGATAATCCGTTACATGCTATGGCAGTACATAATACTGTTAAATCTTTCTTAGAGCCTGATGATTTTCTGGTATTTGATGGTGGAGATTTCTGTCATTTTGCTCGAGCTTATTTACCAGCAATAAATCCACGTAGTTGGTGGTATTTACCTCCTTTGGGTATGCTGGGGTCTGGCTTGCCTACCGCTCTGGCATTGAAAATAGCCCATCCTGAACGTAGGGTAATATTATTTAGTGGAGATGGATCATTTGGATTTAATGGATTTGAATTCGATACCGCAGTAAGACATAATCTCCCGATTGTTTGTATTATGGGTAACGATTCGGCATGGGGAATCGATAGGCAGATTCAATTACAATTATATAATCGTTCTGTCGCAACTGACTTGTTGCCAAGTAGATATGACCAATTAGTACGTTCGTTAGGCGGTTATGGAGAAAATGTCGAAAATATTGAAGAACTTCCTGATGCGCTTGAAAGAGCGTTGAAATTTAATAGACCGTCGCTATTAAACGTTTCAGTCCAAAGGGCAATTAGTCCAAGGGCTCAAGCAGCTGTAGATCGTTGGAAATCATCCTGGAAGTCAGAGGAATAAATTATGAAAAAGGGATGTTCACGTCCTCAACCAAAATTTGATTGGTTTATTCCCATTGATGGAGATGGAATACATATTGGAACCATTGATCCTGAACGACCTCCGACTTTTGACTACCTCAGTGATATTGTCAAAATGGCTGAAGAATCAGGATTTTACTCGATGTTAATTCCTACAAGATTTTCGAATGGTATGTTTGAAGAAACGGCTCCTTTGGCAGAGACTTGGACTACAGCAACAGCCTTGATGGCTCTCACACAAAAAATTAGATTTTTGGTAGCTGTACGTCCTGGATATATTTCTACAGGGTTGTTTGCTCAAATGGCCGCTGCATTCGACAATATCAGCAGCTCTAGATTAGATATTAATTTGGTTCCTGGAGGGATTCAGGGAGATGTTGATAGATTCGGAGAGACATTAGATCATTCAGGAAGATATGATCGTGCAAAAGAATTTTTACTGGCTTGCAGAGAAATGTGGACTTCTCAACATCCTGTGAATTTTCGCGGAAAATACGTTAATTTATACGATGCGATATGTTCTCCTAGGCCGAATGGATTAGGTCCCAATTTTTATTTAGGGGGTGCATCCCAAAACGCATTGAGTCTTGCGGGTGCATATGCAGATGTTTTGTTGATGTGGATTCAACCTATAGACAAAATCAAAGAGTTAATATTTAGAGCTACTGAATGTGCAGTTTCGAATGATAGATTATTAAGGTTTGGACTTAGGACCCATATAATAGCTCGTGACACAGAGGCCGCTGCCTGGGAAGCTTCAAAGGAGTTGTTGTCTCAGTCTACAGATAAAGTCAAATTTCAAAGGAAGCAATCGATTGATGGTAGCCCTATGGTTGGGCAGAAAGCACAAGTCCAAGTTGCAAGTGATCACAAATTATCTCCCAGGTTGTGGAATGGAATTTCTGAAGTTCGAGTGAATTGTGGCACCGCTATTGTTGGCTCGTATCAACAAGTTGCCGAGGATATCTTAGAATTTTGGAAGTTAGGGATTGATGAATTTATTCTTTCCGGATTCCCCCATTTAGAGGAATGTGAAAGGGTATCTCAAAAAGTCTTGCCAGAAATAAGTCGGTTAATTGATTTCGAGAGAGAAGTGTAGTCGTGGTAAAGGCAGAAATAATTTCAATAGGTTCTGAATTATTGCTTGGTCAAATTGTGGACACAAATGCATCTTGGATGGCTCAAAGACTGACTGATGTTGGAGTAGATTTGTATTACAAGACTACTGTTGGTGATAATCCAGGCAGAATGAAGGAGGTGTTATCTAGGGCGATTAATCGTTCTGACATCGTAATTGCAGGAGGTGGATTAGGTCCGACCCAAGATGATATTACTCGTGAAATCATAGCGGAAGTTTTGGCTGTAGATCTAGTTAGAGACTCTGGTCTTGTTAAACAAATTGATGAACGATTTCAAAGTCGTGGATTAATTATGACATCTAATAATGCTCGGCAAGCAGACATCCCAGAAGGCTCCATTCCGATTGAGAATCCTAATGGAACGGCCCCGGCATTTTTTTCGGAACATAAGCAATCTGTTGTGATTGCATTGCCAGGAGTACCTTTTGAAATGAAATGGCTTTTTGATAATGAGGTCGTCCCTTACTTGCGTAGAAAATTTGATTTGCAGCAAATGATCACATATAAAATTCTTAAAGTAGCTGATATTGGAGAGAGTGCAGTAGATGACAAGATTGGTGATTTGATTGCTAATTCAAATAATCCTACGGTTGGGGTCCTAGCTCATCCTGGACAGGTTGATGTGAGAATTACGGCTAAAGCCAAAAGTTTATCTGAAGCGCATGATTTGATTCGACCAGTCGAGAGCAAAATCCGTGATTTACTAGGTGATAACATTTTCGCAGAGGACGAAGAAACACTACCAGGAGTGGTTGCAAAATTATTACATCAAAATAAATTTTTACTATCAGTATGTGAAGATGTAACGGGTGGGATTGCATCACAAATGCTTTTTGAAGCTTTGGGACGGGATTTTTACGAAGGATTAATTGTGAATCATGAGTTAGAAGACTCCGAAATCTCTCGTATGATTCCTGGCTATGAAAATCTAAAAAAAGGTTCGCAAGAAATGGCGGATCGTATGGCAATTATGATCCGAGAAAATTCGAAATCTGAATTAGGGCTAGCAATTCATGCCGTTGTGTTACAAGAAGAATATGTTGAAAATTTGAGTAGAGGCCAAACTTTCATTTCCATAACTGATGGAGAAAGATTTGCAAAAAAGTCATATAATTTTGCAGGGTATGGTATCCCTGATAGGACTCGAATGTCTTTAAATTCTTTAGATCTTTTGCGTAGATTTTTGAAGAGAGATTAAAAAGAGGAAGGCGCTGTCAAAGATAGCGCCTTCCTCTGCTAGTTAGAGGTGTCCTAGAGAACACCTATCTAGTCCACCTCCGTATACTACTATCCAATTTCTTACCTCCTTTCTTGAGACCTCTATTCGACTATCAACACACCCCACAATGTCTCTGCCGTGATTATACACTTCAACAATAGAAAATAAAATAAATATTTATTGGATATAATTGGTTAAAATTTGGTAAGAATTTGGAGAAATATTTCCTCATGATAACTTCTATGGGTGGAGTAATAATTTGGACGGAAAATACACGATTTTCAGAAATGGTGAAATTTTATTCTCAAATTTTAGGCCTGCATGTTCACTCAGAGAAGTCTGATTTTATAGTTTTTCGCTGGGGAGATATGAGATTAAGTATAGGAATACATTCGGAAGTGTCTCACGAGAATAACGATTCAATTCGCATTATGGTGAATTTTCTGACCGAGGATATAAAGTTGTCTTTTCAAACTTTGTCATCTCGCGGAGTTGAATTTGTTCGAATCCCAACTCGTGAACATTGGGGTGGATGGGTTAGTACTTTCAAAGATCCAGATGGAAATTTCCTACAATTATTACAATTGAGCTAACTACGGACCTTCGTCGAAGTATTGAGATGGAGATTTTGGAGGAAATTGCTTATATGGGTACTTATCTAACATAGATTCATTTAATTCTATTCCTAGTCCTGGTGCATTGGGTAAATTAATATATCCGTTTTCTACTTTCAAAGGATTTTTGGCAATTTTATTTCCAAAATCCTCGAGGTTAGTGAAATATTCAGTGATGATGAAATTTGGTATTGCACCGCATAACTGTACGGTTGCTGCTAAGCCAACGGTTGTGCTGTTGTAATTATGTGGTGAAACCCCAATAAAATAAGGTTCTGCCATAGCAGCTATTTCTTTAAGTTCTAAAATTCCCCCTACGTTGCAAATATCAGGATTGATAATATCTGCTGCTTGACGTTCGAAAACTTCCCGGAATTCAAATTTGGTATATAACTCTTCACCGGTAACAACAGGTATGGAAATTGATTTTTTGACCATTTCCAATGCTTTCAGGTTTTTTGCTAATACGGGTTCTTCAAACCAAAAGGGGTTATATTTTTCGATTGATTTTGCAATTTTTGTTGCGTGAGAAGGAGCCAAACGCCTGTGGATTTCTACTAGAATATCTATATCATTCCCGACCGAATCACGTACAGCTTCTACGTTTTCTATTGCTTGAAATTCTGTCTTTTTGTCGATATGAGTTCTCCATGGCCCTGGTATAGGGTCGAATTTTAAGGCTGTAAATCCAGCATTGACAGTTTCCTTTGCCAAAATTGCTAGTCGTTCGGGCTGAGATAATGGTTTAGTTGAATTTGAATTGTTTTCTCCAGATATATTTTTTGAAGACCATCCATTAGCATAAACCCTTATTTTTTCCCGAAAAGCACCGCCCAATAGTTGGTGAACTGGAGCGTTATGTAGTTTTCCTGTAATATCCCACATTGCCTGCTCGAGTCCACTGATCGCACAGAAAAATTCCATTGAACCTCTTCTGCCCGCAAAATCATTAAAAAATGATTGAGTAAAGTGTTTAATATTTCTAGGATCCCTTCCAATCAAGTAACGCTTTATTTGTTCAACATGAGCCACAATTTGAGTATCCCTGTCTGTTTGCGTGTAACATTCACCCCATCCAAAGAATTCACTGTCAGTTTCGATTTTTACAAAACAAAGGTTTTTTGCTACTCCAGGATGGACAAGGAATGTTTTTATATCGGAAATTTTCATAGGGTTCTTCTGTATTTGTCAAATTAATCAGTCTATTTTGGGACTGAGTTTAACAACAGAATTGATAATAGTCTATTCCCGATATTTTCTATCAAATTAAGTGTTTCATTACTTGACACTGAGTCAAATGCTATGATAGCTTTATAGCGACGATGAAGGGAGTGACCGGAGAGTCGGTAACTAATAAATTTTTATGGATCCAACCCCTATCACTAGTGCCCAATGGGCTGAAATTGGCTTGATGCTTACCAACTTATGGATAGTTGTGGCATTTGTTTTTTCTGCTTCTGCCACATTACTACTTGCACACGCGATTATTCCTTCATTGGTAATCACTGCTCATTTGCCTGAAAGCTTTTCCAAGCTTCGCGTTATTTTCTATTTGTTAGGATTTTTATCTATTTCGGCTGGAGCATTTTTTATGTGGAAAGTGATCGGGTATTCAAAGGTTATTAGTACTTTTTATCCGAATTATTGGATATAATTAAGGAGAGGTTTTAGTTGCTTCCTGGTGATTTTGACATACAAATTCTTAAACCCACTCGGAAGAGGGTGGTTTTGGGTTTGGTAGCTTTGGCTTCCACTCTTGGATTTTTGGTAGTGTTAGGTTTGGTGCTCACATTCATTATTTCATCTTGGTGGGCAAGACCAATTGTTTTTGGATATGATGAAGGCCCTGATCAACCAATCGCATTTCCTCATACAACCCACGTTCAAGATTTGGGAATGGAGTGTACTTTCTGTCATCGGAATGTTGAAAAAGGTGCTTCTGCTTCAGTTCCAGCTGTTTCATTATGTATGACATGCCACGAAGTTGTGGGAGACGATTCTGAAGAGGTTGCAAAATTGAGGGAGTATTACGACCTTGGCAAAAGCATAAATTGGGTCAGGATACATAGGGTCCCAGATCATGTTCAATTTGTTCATGATGCACATATTAAACATTTCTCTGGCGAAGGAAAAACTGTAGTAGAAACTATGACGAATCCTGACTCTCAAATCTATTTGGAGGACGCCAAAAAGATGAAACGTGATTCGAGTATTAAACCTGGAGATGTTGAAAACATTGAATCATCTGAGGTATGTGCTGTTTGTCATGGAGATGTGGGTTCAATGTCAAAAGTAAAGCAAGTTCGCCCATTAAAGATGGGTGACTGTGTTAATTGTCACCGAGATAATAATGCGCCTGCCGAGTGTGCAGTGTGTCACTATTAGGAATGAAAATATTATGGATTTAACAAGAAGACAATTTCTTCAGATGGTTGGTGGTTCTGCAACTGGTGCAGTCTTGTTTGCGGCTTGTGGGGTTCCCGAGGAATCTCGTTATATTAATTCGCCACATCAGATGCCTGAAGATTTGGTTACTGGTCTAGATAACTGGTATGCAACCTTGTGTCGTCAATGTACTACTTCAGAAGGTTTGGTTGTGAGGGTTGTAGAAGGCCGTGCTAAAAAGGTTAAGGGTAATGTGGATTATCCTATCAATCTTGGTAAGCATTCTGCGAGGTGCGAGGCTAGTCTGCAATCTTTGTATAATCCAGACCGGATCGATCGACCACTACTTCGTGTAGGTGAGAGGGGTAAAGGGGAATTTAATGAGATAGGTTGGAGTGATGCTCTCGCGAGAATTACTAATCAACTTCAGATTTTGCAAACTCAGAATAAACAAAATGGCTTCGTGATGATTACTGATCCGCTTTCTGCTCATTTAGGGGATGTGACGCAACGGTTTGTTTCTGGTTTTGGTGGACGTCATTTGCAATATGAGACTATTGAGAGGACAAATATTTCACGTGCGATGAAAGAGGTATACTCTCAGGAAATCATGCCTGACTTCGATATTTCTAATTCAGCCTATATCTTATCCTTTGGGGCTGATTGGTTAAATACTTGGACATCACCTACAAGATATATGCGAGCTTATGGAGAATTTAGACAAGGAAAAGATCGGGAAAGAGGCACTCTTGTCCATGTTGATCCTAGATTCTCAGCGACGGCTGCGAATGCTGATCAATGGGTTCCGATCAATCCTGGTTGGGAAGGGATATTGGCTCTTGGGATTGCGAATGTGATTTTATCTGATGGATTGGTGAATGATTCGATTCGAAGTAGTTTGAGTCCTGATGATATATCTATTATAGATCAATACACCCCTGAGAAAATCTCTCTAGATGTGGGTGTTAATGCTGACAAGATTCGATTGATTGCCCATGAATTCGCATCACATGCTCCGGCGTTGGCAATTGGAGGAGGGTCTGCTGCGGCTCACACAAATGGGCTTTTTAATATGAAAGCTGTCTATTGGTTGAATTATCTTGTTGGGAGTGTGGGAGTTGAAGGGGGCGTGATTTTCAACCCTGAACCTCCTGTTCCCTCAGTTGGTAAGTATTCTTCATCTTTTGAAGATTTTCGAAATCTCTCTCAAGAAATGTCTCGAGGAGAGATTAGTGCCTTGATGATTAGAGGAGCTGATCCATGGTACGGATTGCCTGAAGATTCTGGGTTTAGGCGAGCTACTTTTGAAGTTCCATTTATATTCGCAGTATCTAACTTCTTAGATGATACTACGGCAATGGCAGATTTAATATTGCCTGAAAATGACGCCTTTGAGGATTGGGGTAGTGATATCCCGGATCCTGCTCCTGGGTATCAACTCATAGGATTTCAGCAACCTGTTGTAAGGCCTTTCTATGAAAATTTAGGTGATGAACTAGGGACGAAGAATTTTGCTGATATTATGATCGGTCTGGCCCCACAATTAGGTTTAGATCTGGCACTGCCAGGCACAACATTCACTGAGATTCTAAAGGCGGGTGCTGAGGAGCTTTGGAGGGAAAATCGAGGATCGATTACGGCCGCTGATTTTGACTCTTTTTGGTATGGTGTGTTACAACGGGGAGGATGGTGGGATAAGGATTCAAAATACCAAGGGACTATTCCAAGTGTTTCGAATGTTCCAAATCCTAAATCTCCAAAATTTGATCATTCTCCGAGTCAGTTTCCATATCATTTGATTCCTTTCACTTCTACTGGAATTGGTGACGGGGAAGGGGCATTTTTGCCCTGGCTGCAAGCTACTCCTGATCCAATTACTACAGCAACTTGGCAGACATGGCTCGAAATTAATGTTTATGATGCTGAAAAACTTGTAATTTCCGAAGGGGATGTAATTAGTGTTACTTCTGCTAGCGGGAAGTCAATTGACGTTTTAGCATTTCCGCATCCTGGGGTTCCTCCAGGGGTTCTTTCTGTTCCTATTGGTCAAGGGCATATATCGGGGGGGCGTTATTCTGAAGATCGTGGGTCCAATATCATGAGTATCTTAACTCCGAATGTCGATGAAGAAAGTGGGGCATTAGCTTGGGCTGCTACAAAAGTTCGTATAGAAAAGACGGGTGAATGGATGAGGGTTCCAAAATTAGAAAATACATTCTCGGAATTCCCGCGTGATGAAAATCAACATATTATCAAGGTCACTCCCGACGAGGGTTCCAGTGATCATTAATTGGATGTTTAACGGAGAATAAAATGGCGAATGAAAAATGGGGAATGGTGATTGATTTAGACAAATGCACTGGGTGCCAGGCATGTGTTGTAGCATGTCAGTCTGAGAACAATGTTCCTATAAATGATGAGCCTTTGTACAATCAAAGGCGTGCTTCCGCTTGGATTCATATTGAACGCTATTGGGAAGGAGAATTCCCTGATGTAAAGGCGAGATTTATCCCTGTATTATGTCAACATTGTGATGATGCTCCTTGTGAGCCTGTTTGTCCGGTTTTTGCCACATACCATAATTCTTCTGGTTTGAATGTTCAGGTTTATAATCGATGTATCGGGACACGTTTTTGCGCTAACAATTGCCCCTATCAAGTAAGGTTTTTTAATTTTTGGGAACCTAGTTGGCCAGAGACGCTAAAAAACCAATTGAATCCTGATGTAACTGTGCGTAGTAGAGGTATTATGGAGAAATGTACCTTTTGTATTCAAAGAATTCACAAAGCCGGACGAAATGCCAAATCTGAGGGTAGAGAAATTCGTGACGGAGATGATTTAGACATCAGGGCACTGGATCCTGCGTGTGTGAATTCTTGTCCAACAAATACGTTAATGTTCTATGATATGAATGACCCAGAAAGTGAAATTGCTAAACTTGCTCATGATGAATTGGAACATGATGGAAGAGGATATCATTTGCTAGAGGAGTATGGAACTCATCCTAGTATCACATACTTAAAAAAGGTAGATAAGGACGCAGAATTGCATCATGACTCACATTAGTCAAAATAGTGCTTCTGATCACGGCACATCAAATGACGTGACTTTGGATTTGGTTAATAGGCATTCCCATACGGGTAATTTGTTTCGTATTTCTGCGGTTATATTGAGCATTTTATTTGTTTTGGGAATTGCTGGATTTGTTTTACGTATTACTACTGACGGAACTTCCAATAATGATAAATGGGGTTACTATGCTGCAGTGTTTGCATTCATTTTGACTACTGCGCAAGGTGCTCCCATGGTTGCTATTGCCCCGAGAATTGTTAAAGCACATTGGAGACGTTCAACCTCAAGAGCTGCAGAATTATGGGCTTTATCAGGATTTATTACAACACTTGTCTTTGTTCCTTTAATATTCGTTTTGCCTGGTTTGGAAGACGGAAGAAGATCATTTTGGTTTTATCATGAGGGTGAAGTAGCGCGATATATCCCTCATTATGTAGGAGCATTATCAGTAGTTGCTATGGCTCTTGCTGGGGTGTTTTTGTTGTGGGTGAGTTCTTTGCCAGATTTGGCTTATATCAGAGACCATCAGACAGGTTGGCGGCAAAAATGGGCTAAAGTATTTGCGCGAGGTTGGCAGGGGACCTCTTGGCAGTGGTTTATGGTTAACCATAGAATGGGAATACTTGGCGCATTTTACTTTATGATGTTGGTTTTTACACATTTTGTCATTGTTGCTGATTTTTTGATGCCTTTTGTCCCTGGTTGGATTGATGCTTTATTCCCGGCTACACATGCCTTTAATGCTTTGCAAGGGGGTGTTGCTACTGTTTTAGTAACACTGTTTGTGATGAGGAAATTTGGAGGCTACTCTGATTTTATTCAATTTGATCAGATGTGGGGGTTAGGTAAATTATTGCTTGCAACCTCTTTACTTTGGATTTGGTTTTCCTTTTCAAGCTTTATGATTTTTTGGTTTGGTAAAAAACCTAATGAACTTTACACTTTAGATTTATTGATGACAGGCCCATATTTGTGGCTGTTTATTGCTGTCTTTATTCTAGTGTTTATTGTTCCATTCTTTACATTGATTTGGAATCCTGTTAGGCGAAGTACTTGGGGTCCTCCATTAATTGCATGTTTTGTTTTAGTAGGTACTCTTTTTGACAGAATTAGACTTTATGTTGCGGCATACTCCGTACCTGCGGATGCGGATATGCATGGACCAATTCCTTTAGATTTGGTTCCTGCAACCGTCTATCCCGATGTTTTTGATATTCTCATTACCATTGGAGTGATAGCTGGGGCTGTGCTAATTTATATGTTAGGGACTAGATTGATTCCCGTAATAAATATTTGGGAACAACGAGAATTGTCAATTTATCAGGTTCATAAGCGATTTCATCGGACTGAAGTCCAAGTGCTTGGGAAACCGGAGTAGGTTATATAGTGCAAGAATATATTGAACATGGTCCAAAAAAAATAAATCGAGATTTGCTTGCAGGTGTTTTGGGATTGCCGAGATGGTGGATGCCGATAGCGTCTGTAGCTTTACTTGTCATTTTGATTGCTATGTGTGCTTATGGATGGGAGCTTAATAGAGGTATTGGAGTAGCAGGGATTAATAGACCCGTTTATTGGGGATTTTATCTTGCGAACTTTGTTTTTTGGATTGGGATAAGTCACGCTGGGATAATGGTTTCTGCCATCCTGAGACTTACCCAAGCAGAATGGAGACGTCCGGTAACCAGAGCTGCCGAAGTTCTTACTTTATTTTCTCTTTTGGCTGCATTGTCTAATATTTTCTTTCACCTTGGTAGACCATGGAGATTTATTTGGATTCCACCATACGATTTTGCAAGAGGTGTATGGCCGAATGTAAGGTCGCCTTTCATTTGGGACCCTAGTGCAATTGGTACCTACTTAATCGGGAGTTCTTTGTTTGTATTTATAGCGTTGATTCCTGATTTGGCTGTAATAAGAGATCGTGTATCAGGTAAAACTGCAAAAAGAGTCTATGGATTTTTGTCTTTAGGATGGAGAGGTACTCCTAGGCAGTGGAAATTGCAAACTGTTGCGGGGATTTTGCTTTCCGCTTTAGTGTTGCCGGTGTTCGTCTCCGTTCATAGTATCGTTTCTTGGGACTTTGCAGTGAATGTGGCCGTGGAGGGTTGGCATTCTACGATCTTTGCGCCTTATTTTATTATAGGAGCTATTCATTCTGGAGTTTCTGCGGTGGCAATGGTTATGGCATTGATGGTGTGGGGTTGGAAATTAGAGAATTATATTACCCGAGATCACTTCGATGCTATAGGAAGGTTGCTGATCGTTGTTGCTACAACTTGGTTTTTCTTTTTCGCTTTAGAATTCTTTTATGCAATTTATACTTTGGAAGATCCTGAAATTGCTTTGCGGACCATGCAGGTATTTGAATGGCCATATGGTCCCATGTTCTTTGTATTTATTGTTGCGTCTTATTTTATTCCAGTACCATTGTGGCTTTTCAAGAATGTTAGAAGAAGCCCGATGGGAATGTTTTTGACTACAATTTCCGTAAATATTGGTATGTGGCTTGAAAGGTTTTTGATAATTATTCCTGGTCTTGCTAGGAAAACTCCATTCACCTTTGATTGGGGTACATATCATCCCAGTATTGTGGAAATTTCTTTAGTTTGTTTTACTTTTGCATTTGTAACATTGGGAGTTTTGGTTTTTTCGAAATTTTTCCCTCTTGTTCCTATTTTTGATGTGAAGGAAGGCGAGGTTTTCCGTGATGAAATTAAAGTGGGTCGACGTACAGTTCCCGCGTCCATTCGAGAATAGGAGTTGATCATATGATTTCTTTTAATAAACGTAGCATAATTGGGATTTTTGATAATGTTGATGTGGCTGCTGATGCCATTGATTCCTTGAAAGATTCAGGATATCAGCATAATGAATATGACATATTGACTGACACACCGTATCCAACAGGAACTTTTGGTGAGGGTGAGCCAGTGCATAAATTGTTTAGGTGGCCTTTATTTGGAGCTGCCTGTGGATTTTCTGTTGCTATGATTCTTACTGTTGGGACTTCTTTAGCTTATCCATTAGTAGTTGGTGGTAAACCAATATTATCTTTGCCTGCAATGTCTATTATTATGTACGAGGGTTCCATGCTTGGGGCAATCATCATGACTGTTGTAGGGATAATATTTGAATCAAGGCTACCAAGATTATTTATGGGGGCTTATGACGAACGTGTTACAGAAGGATATATCGGAATCACAGTTACTTGTGAAGAGGATCGTATAGCACTTGCAGAGGAAAAACTGCGAGAATCTGGAGCCGAAGATATCAAGTATGGTTGGAAGGATTGATTTTCTTGAAAAATACTCGAATAAATATCTTTGTTTTATTAATTGTTTTAAGTCTGTCTCTATTTTTGACTGCTTGCTACAATAATAACACTGGAGATGTGATTGTAAGTGAAGATATAAGATTTAAGTTGCCTGCTTTTCCAGAAACTGGCTCTCATGCAGTCGTAGTATTTTCTGAGATGCACTATCAGCCTTCATTTGGAAGTCAAGAAATACCACGACTTTTGCCAGTATCTGATTCGGTTCCGATTACTGGCGCTGAAATTGATAAAGGATCGTTAGACGAGTACTCATCCTGGGGAGTACCTCAACGGGTGATAGATAATTGGAATTCAGATCCATCTAATGTTGTATCAGCTCAAAAGTTATTTGCGACCAATTGTCAGGTTTGTCATGGTGATAAACTTGATGGGAATGGCCCAATCATCGAGTTTGATCACGGAAGTATAGCTCCGAGGAATCTTTTAGATGAGGCAGCGATATCTGCGACAGACGGTGAACTTTTTGGATATATCAGTTTTGGGGGTCGTTCGGGGTTGGCTTCTGCCGTACAAGGAAATCCAACGCCTTCATGGATGCCACAGTTCAGATACTTGTTGACTGAAGATGAACGATGGAATTTGGTAATGTATTTACGAGGTGTTCAACAACGCCCTTCACAATAACCACGTTTTTGTAGTTATGTTCAGGTTGTAATTTTGTCTCTCAGAGTTCTGAAACATGGATTAATTTCGCTACTGCAAAACTGAAAACTAATTCAGCATTGTTTTCAGTTTTTAGTGTGATAACGCCGAGGCTGGGTTCTGATTTCGTTACTGTGGCTGATTTACCTGGCATAAGATCATGTTCAACGAAGTACTTAAGAAGATCTTGGTCATCTTCAGGGATCCGGGAAATATTGAATTCCATCCCTGGTTTTTGAGTGTCTAGGGGTTTAGACTTTTTCGTTGATTGATAACCACTTCCAGGAATCGGATGGCCAAATGGACAAGTTTTTGGATTACCTAGTCTCTTGACTATTTTCTCTTCAAGTTCTGGGGTGATTGCATGTTCCAGCCTGTGAGCTTGCTCATGTGCTTTGTATAATTCTAGTCCTAATAATTCAACTACCATGCATTCACATAATCGGTGACGACGTACAATGGTTTCGGCTGAGTTTCTCCCTAATGTGGTCAGTATAATTTCTTTATTTTGGTCAGTTTTTATTAGGCCTTCTTTAGTCATTCTACTAAGCATACCTCTTACAGAAGGCAATGTAGTACCTAGACGTTCATGTAATGGTAAAGACTTGAGCTGCTCTGCTAATTCTGATTGGGTGATTTTTTGGCCCAATTCTTTCATGCGGAAAATTGTAAGCAGATAATTCTCCGTTGTTGGAGATAACACAACCTCAGTGTTTGTAAGGGCACGTTTTTGATTTTTTGACTTTGGACTCATCGAATCAAACCCTCCGAATCCAAACTTCATCAGCCATGTTTATCGCTTGGTGTATTGTTCAGCTTTGCGGGCACGTTTCAAGCCGTATTTTTTTCGCTCTTTCACTCTCGAATCTCTGACTAATAATCCAGCTCTTTTTAGAGGAGTTCTTAGTGAGGGGTCCGCTTCTTGTAACGCCCGAGCTATTCCATGTCTTATTGCTCCTGCCCTACCTACAGGACCTCCTCCAGATACCTTGGCAGAAACTCTGAATTTGCCTTCAGTTTTCGTGACACGGAAAGGTTCATTGACATGTTGTTGCCAAGAATCCCACGGCAGGGATTCTTCTATTGGCTTATTGTTGACTAAAATGGGTCCATCTCCAGAATATAGACGAACTCTTGCAACGGCTGTTTTACGCTTGCCTTTCCCGTAAAAATATTTTTCTTTTTGAACCAACGGGGTCTCCTATTTTTGGATAAGTTTATTTTTGTCCAGAATTAATTTGAGCTTGGTGGGGGTGTTCACTACCAGAATATAATTTTAGTCTAGAGAGCATTTTCCGACCCATAGAATTTTTTGGAAGCATTCCCTTTACGGATTGGCGTAATACCCTCTCTGGATTTTTTTCTAGTATATCCGCCAAAGTTTCTGTTCTCAACCCACCGTGAAATCCACTATAGTGATAGTACATTTTATCGGAAAGTTTCTGCCCAGTAGCACGAATTTTTTCTACATTTGTTACTATCACAAAATCACCTGTATTCAGATGAGGTACATAGTTTGGCTTATGTTTCCCTTGTAGTATTCTAGCTATCATGCTCGATAATCTACCGAGTGTTTGATTTTCAGCATCGAATTGGTGCCATTTCGGCCTAAGATCGCTAGACTTCGTTTCATATAAACCATTATTATTTGCCATTTTAATTATCCCAGTATGGAGTATTTTTGTATTTGACTTCTTGTAAACACAATCCATTAGGCGGCAGTGAATGTGCTATAGCAGAAGTTTTTTTTGCTTCTAATAATCGGTCAAACTGAGCCGAAGTCAACTTTGACCGTCCCAAATCCAAAATAGCACCAACCATCCTACGTACTTGACGAGGAAGGAATGAGCTACCTTCAACATGGATCTCTATTATATCACTCGTTCTATGAATTGTCGCATCGTAGATATGTCTAAGTGTGGAACCATCAGGATCTTCTAGCTTTGCAGAAAAGAGTTTAAAGTCATGTATGCCTTTAAATTTTATAATTGATTTTTTCATTAAATCCATTTCTAGTTTTTCTGGTGAGTGGTGGGAGAAATTTTCTAACATTGGAGATCTGGTTAAACTATTTAGTATTGTATAAATATATCTCCTACTAGTCGCATCTCGTCTAGGGTGAAATTCTTTTGGAACTACTTGTGCAGATTTGACAGAAATATCAGATGGAAGGTAAAAATTCAGTGCGTTCATAATTGTATGTAGTGAGTATTTAGGATTAATATGAAATGCAACAATTTGACCTTTTGCATGAACTCCTGCATCTGTCCTTCCTGCTCCAACGATGTTTGTTCCTAGTTGGGTGAGTTGGGAAAGGGACTTTTCAATTTCCCCTTGAATAGTCTGTACATTCGGCTGAAATTGAAAACCTGAATATCGTGATCCATCATATTCGATTTTCAATGCTACATGCATTCAACAATCCGTATGTAGAAAGCCTACACTAGCTCCAATTTGGAAATTTCAGCTGCATCACCTTTTCGAAATGATTGCTTTGTAATTCTGGTATACCCACCCGGACGATTTTCATACCTTGGTGCAATCTCCGTGAAAAGCTTATTCATAAGGGATTTGTCTGTAAGAATCGCACCAACTTGGGATCTGTTATGCAAAGTATTATGTTTTGCTTTGGTGATTACCTTTTCAGCCATTCGCCTTACTTCCTTAGCACGAGCAGATGTTGTAGTAATGGATTCAAGTCTTATTAGATCGGTGACCATTGACCTTAGCATCAGATTTCTGTGAGCTGGTTTGCGGGATAATTTGTTGTGCGCAATTCTGTGTCTCATTTCAGCGCTCCATTATAGATAAAATTTTGTTTTGTTAGATTTGCTATAGATTATTCGGATGTGATTGTTCCATCTGATTCAACTTGTTCCTCCTCAGATGTTTCAGGGTCCTGGGCTGGGCCTCCTAATTTATGGTCCAATCCAAGTTCCAAGAGGATTCCTTCTAATTCACGGTATGATTTTTCCCCGAAATTCCGAATTTGCATAAGGGATTTCTTTGTGGCTTGCATAATGCCACCAACTGTATTTATATCTGCTCGCTTTAAGCAATTTAGAGTTCTAGAAGATAATTCTAAATCTTCCACTTTGATGTTGGCAGTTGCATGAGGCACTAGATTTGGTGCTAATGATTCATCTTCATTGTCTACAACTTGTGTAGTAGTCGAAATGAAGTAAAATTGCTCGGAGAGTATTTTTGAAGCATCAGCGATTGCGTCCTTTGGAGAAATTGATCCGTCAGTCCAAACTTCAACGATTAATTTCTCAAGATTGGTGTTTTGACCAATGCGTGTAGGTACTACAGAATAATTTACCTTCCTAATGGGTGTAAAAATCGCGTCCACTGGTAGTAAGCCAATGTCGGATCCATCCATTGCCGATGCTGATTTGAACCCAGTTCCGTGATCAACATTCATTTCTAGGCTCAATTTGGCATTAGATGAATTTAAGGTGGCAATATGTAATTCCGGATTGACGATTTGGAAATCAGATGTGGGCATGATATCACCTGCACATACTTCTCCTTCGCCTGAAACTTCCAACCTCATTTTTCCTGGACGATCAGTATTTGATTCATTCAGGATTCTTATGCCTTTGATGTTCAATAAAATTTCAGGAACTTCTTCTTTGACCTCATCAATAGTAGAATATTCATGGAAAATATCATCTATCTTAACTGAAGTGATTGCTACACCTGGTAGAGAACTGTATAGAACTCGCCTGATTGGGTTCCCTAATGTGATTCCAAATCCTTTCTGGAGTGGAGCGATTTCGAATTTTCCATATTTTTCATCGGATTCAATTTCTGAAACATCAGGGTTCGGTATGGGTATCTCTTCTTCTTCAATGAATTCTACAATTCCAGTAGGTGAAAAAGGTTCTAAAGTCATAATTATAACTCCTAATACTTAAAAGGGGATAAATGGTTAGCGTGAGTAAAATTCAACAATTAGTCTTGGATCAATCTCAGATTCGATTTCTGACGGATCTGGCATGGTTACAATTTGGCCTGACAAAGTTGAAATGTCCATTCTTAACCAAGAAGGAACAGGTCTTCTTGGAGCATCAGCAGTCATTGACAAAATAAAATCTGGATGGTCGTCGCTAGCATTTGCAGATCTCTTCCATGTAATTACATCACCAACTTGGACATGGTGTGAAGGTATGTCCATCCGCTTTCCATTTAATAGCATATGACCATGATTCACTATCTGCCTAGCTTGACTTCGAGAGTCTGCAAAAGATAGCCGATACACTACATTGTCCATTCTTGTCTCTAGAAGTTGAAACAAAATATCTCCTGTAGATCCGTTAGCGTCTCTAGCCATCTCAAAATATTTGCTGAATTGTTTTTCGAGCACTCCATATGATAGTCTTGCTTTTTGTTTTTCTCTGAGTCTGACAGCCCAATCAGATGGTCGCCTTCTTGAAAATGCTTGTGCTTCTCCTGGAGGCTTTCGATGCTTATCTATTGCACACTTTGGTGTATAGCATCGATTGCCTTTAAGAAATAACTTCTCTCCGATGCGACGGCACTTTCTGCAGACTGGATCAATATATCTTGCCATAGTATTGTTTTTCCTTTTTATATGATGAATATTTCTGAAAATTTATAATTAATTATTTTTCAATATGCCGAGAATTGTTTTCGCGCTTTGAGGTCAAAAAATAGATGTGTGACGGCTATTACCATTAGTGGAAGTATCAATAAGCAGAAAGTAATTTCATTTAAAAACATGTAGAGTATTTGTGAAGAAAGTGTCTCTTGCAATCCTAATTCCACCATTGGGATTCTAATCGCTGCAATCGTAATAAATTCTCCAATAGAACCCAAGCAAAAAATCGTTAATAGAATGCCGCAAGCCCGCCACCAATTTTTCTGTAAAAGATTTCTTGTTTGATTAATTGCATGATTTAAGTTCAATCCATCAACCATAATCGAGTTAATTATATTAATTAAATAAATTGAAAGAATGAAAAATAGAATTAAAGCGACCAAAGAAATTAATAAGTCTTGGGTAGGGAAATTAGATTGGAATGTAGAGTTTGCGGTAATTTGGTCTCCACCAGATGCTTTGATTTCTTGAGCGAGGTTGTCGGCTTTTTCTAATCCTAATACTAATCTAAAATTAATTAAATGCATTAGTGCTAAAGCAAGGCTCACTAAAGTGGCAATTTGGACAACTGAAAAAATTCTTTGGATTACTGCGGTATAAGCCTTAGAAACAGAAATTTTTGATGACAAATAATACTGACAAACACAATGAATCAAGGCAGATGCTATAATAATTTTCCCGAAATCTTCAACAAAATTAGTAAAATATTGGTAAGGACTATTGCTGGTAATTGACTCATTTAATAATAAAAGTATCAAATGTGTTATTAAAAGAATAGGGATGCTTAAAATCGCAGAAGTCGAAACAATATTCACAAATCCTAATTTGTAGATTTTAAAACTGGATGCAATTATTTGAACAAGCGATTTTGCTTGGCTATAATCCAAATTGGGGTCCCCTTCGTTTGGATGTTTGATGTTATTATTTTGAATCAAATTAAACTCGTCGGCGTTTTGGAGGTCTGGTTCCATTATGAGGAATTGGGGTCACATCGCGTATACTGGTAATATGTAAGCCAGATGTTTGTAGAGATCTCACTGCCGAATCTCTGCCTGGTCCAGGTCCCCTGACTAGAACATCAATTTGACGTAATCCATGGTTCATAGCCTTTTTGGCAGCATCTTCTCCTGCACGCTGTGCAGCAAATGCAGTAGATTTTCTGGATCCTTTGAATCCACTTGTTCCTCCGCTGCCCCATGCAATTACTCCACCTTGAGGATCCGTTAAGGTAACGATTGTATTATTAAAAGTTGAATGAATATAAGCTCTCCCTACAGGGATTGATTTTCTTTCACGACGTCTGGATCTGGGTCTTCTTGCCATCTTTAATCCTCTTCTTAGTTAGTGTGTATTACTTGACTACGGTTTTTCGGCCTGCTACTGCACGTCTAGGGCCTCGACGACTACGTGCATTTGTTCTAGTTCTTTGTCCACGAGTGGGTAGGGAGCGTCTATGCCTTAACCCTCTATAACACCCGATTTCAATTAGCCTGCGAATGTTCGTGTTAACTTCACGTCTTAAATCACCTTCTACAGTGGCTTCGCTGTCAACAATTTCGCGCAGACGATTCAAATCGGTTTCTGATAAATCTCTAACTCGAGGATTATCTTCAATACCGGCTTTTTGAACAATCAATTTGGATTGTACAGGACCTATGCCATAAATACTGGTTAAAGAAATTTCTACTCGTTTATTGTCAGGTATGTTTACACCTACGATTATTGCCATAATCTGACTCCTATCCTTGTCTTTGCTTGTGTTTTGGATTGTCGCAAATTATCATTACACGTCGTTTGCGCCTTATGACTCTACATTTTGCACATCTTGTTTTTACTGATGCAGAAACTTTCATTTTAAATTCTCCATTATCGGAATCTGTATGTGATTCTTCCTCTATCTAAATCATATGGCGATAGTTCAACCAGGACACGATCTCCAGGTAATACTCTGATGAAATTCAATCGGAGTCTACCTGAAATATAAGCTAGCACAGGGTGTCCGTTGGCTAACTCCACTCGGAACGTTGCATTCGGAAGTGCTTCTTTAATAGTTCCTTCTACTTCTATGGCCTCTCTATCTGTATCTGCCATTTTATCCCTTCTATAAATTTAGTAATACCCTTCGACAAAGGTTAGATTTTCAGGTTTGTTTTCAGTTATTATAATAGTGTCTTCGAAGTGTGCAGATAATTGACCATCTTCAGTAGATACTGTCCATCCATCAGCTAATTGCTTAGTCTTCCAAGTACCAATATTTAACATCGGTTCAATTGCTATACACATTCCGGGCAACAATTTTGGTCCTTTCCCAGGATCTCCGTAATTAGGCACTTGAGGTTCTTCATGTAAGTTTCGTCCGATTCCATGACCAACATATTGTCTGACTACTCCGTAGCCCATTGATTCACCATATTCTTGTACGGCTGATGAAATGTCTCCCACACGATTACCGCCAAGAGCTTTCGAAACGCCTATTTTCAATGAATTATGTGTGGCATCAATTAAATTTTGGGCATCATTACTGATTGGTCCTACCCCTACAGTGAAAGCGCTATCAGAGTGGAACCCTCCTACGATTGCTCCAATATCAATACTTAAAATATCGCCTTCATTCACTTTACGGTTGCTAGGAATTCCATGGACAATTTCGTCATTTATTGAGGCGCAAACTGTGCCGGGGAATCCAGTTGAAGACATCCCTCCAGTATATCCTTTAAAAGACGGAACTGCTCCTAAATTTCGGATAACATCTTCAGCAATACTATCAAGTTTTTGGGTAGTAATTCCAGGAGTGATTGACTCAGCAACGCGTTTTTTTGCCTCTACTAATACTTTGGCAGATTGACGCATCAAATCCAATTCCCTTTTCGATTTAATTGTTATTCCAATGTTATCTTGCAAAGTCTTACCTAATGAATTGGTTTTCTGATGGTAGCGGTTTGTAAATTTTGGCTTACAATATCGATACTCTCTTCACCATCAATTTCTTTTAGAATCGATTGTTTTTGATAATAATTTATTAGTGGTGAGGTTTCTGATTCATAGACGTGTATCCGTTTCATTACTATGTTTGGTTTGTCATCATCTCGTTGCATCAATTTTGACTCACAATGGTCACAAACATTTGCAAGTTTTGGAGGTGCGAATTCAATGTGATAACTTGTCCCACAGGAAGTGCAAAAAAACCTTCCAGCGAGACGGTTCACTAATTCTTTAGTCCTGACTTTAATATAAAGAACAATGTCGATAGAACTTTTTGGTTTTATATATGTATCTAATGACTTAGCTTGTGAAAGGGTCCTTGGAAATCCATCTAGAAGGAATCCCCCAGCTTGTTTTTTCGATTCGATCCAATCAATCACCATATTGACAGTAATTTCATCTGGAACAAGCTCACCTTTAGACATATATTCTGCTGCCTTATTTCCTAGCTCTGATCCACTCTGTTTATGTTCCCGAAATAAATCTCCAGAAGAAACTGATGGTACGTTCAATGAAGAAGCCAGTTTGTTTGCTTGTGTCCCTTTTCCTGAACCAGGAGGACCTATTAGAATTACATTCATAGTGAAATTTACCTTAGGAATCCCTCATAATTACGCATCAGTAATTGTGATTCGAGTTGCCGCATTGTATCAAGTGCAACACCAACCATGATTAACAAACTTGTACTACTGAGAGTTAAAGCTCTTACATCCGTTAGTTCGGTGATAAAGAAAGGTATGATTGCTACGATACCTAAGAATAATGCACCTCCCCACGTTATTCTAACCACAACTCGATTGATGTATTCTTGAGTTGGTTGGCCAGGACGAATTCCCGGAATAAATCCACCATTCCTCTGTAGATTTTCGGCAAGATTTTGTTGCTGAAAGGTAACCAGTGTATAGAAAAAGGTAAAAATAATTACTAGAACAAATACAATCGCCCAGTATACAAAGTTGGAGGGATTTAAACCGTTTGCAACAATGGAAGCAAATTTTGAAAATATATCGTCGCTCAGCGGACTCACGAAATAGCTAGCTATTGTGGCGGGAAGTATAACTATTGAGAATGCAAATATTAGAGGGATCATTCCAGCGGAATTTACTCGGATTGGAATGAATGAAGATCCGGATTGCCTTTGCATCCTACCTCCAGTGAATACGCTACGCCCATATTGAACAGGTATTCTTCTTTGTGCTTCAGTAAAAAGCACAATCACATAAATTATTCCAAAACCGAAAAGCGCTAAAAGAAGCAATCCTGCTCCTTGGTCACTTTCTAAGAAGCCTTGTCCTATCATCCGAGGGAAACTGGCTACGATTCCTCCAAAGATTATTAGCGAAACTCCGTTGCCTAATCCTCGCTCAGTAATTAGTTCTCCCAACCAAACTAGGAAAATAGTGCCTGCAATCATGGATGAAAGAATTCCTAAAGTAGTCAAATTTAGCCCGAATTCAACCCCTGGCAGTACGCCGGATTGTCGAAGCAATGTTAATTGCCCCCAAGCCTGTAACAAAGCGATAGGAACAGTAAGATAGTGAGTATATTGGTTAATCTTCTGTCGACCAGCTTCTCCTTCTTGCGAAAGGGATTTCAACTGAGGTAACACTGGCGTGATTATTTGCATGATAATGCTTGAAGTAATGTAGGGGTAAACGCCCAAAGCTGCAATACTCAAATTTGCCATTGCCCCTCCACTGAATAGGTCAAGGAATCCAAGCAATGCATTTGAATCGAAAGCTTGTTTTAAAGCCTGAGTGTCTACTCCAGGGATAGGAACTTGGGCAACAAATCTGAAAATTACTAACATTGCTAGAGTGAAGAGGATTTTACCCCGTAGATCGCGAATAGCTAATGCATCTATCATAGATTGCAAAAGCTGTGGGCGACCTAATTGTTCTCGTTGCTGAGAAGATGCAGCTTGCGATTGTCGCATTACTTCAGTTCCTCGATCTTTCCGCCTGCCGATTCAATTTTCTTTTTGGCAGATTCTGAAAAGTTGTGAGCCACTACGTTTAAAGATTTGCTTAAATCTCCTGAGCCTAAGATCTTAATGAGGGATTTCGATTTTTTGACTAGTCCAACTTTAACCAACAATTCAGGTGTGATTTCTGTTCCATTTTCAAAATCATCAAGTCGCCCTACATTCACAACACTATATTCTGTGCGAAAAATATTTGTGAATCCCCTAATTCGTGGAAGTCTTCGGAATAAAGGTAACTGTCCGCCTTCAAATCCAGGTCTTACACCGCCACCAGAACGAGAATTTTGTCCTTTGATTCCACGTCCTGAATAACTGCCGTATCCACTGGCATCTCCTCTACCGACACGCTTGCGAGATTTTTTTGGTTGTAAGGGTTTTATTTCATGTTGTTCCATATTTTATCCTGGAGTTATATAGTTTCTTCGACTTCAATTAGGTGGCGAATTTTGAATATCATCCCCCTGATAGAAGGAGTATCGTCATGCTCAACTGTTTGGTTTAATTTGCGTAAACCTAAACTTTCGATAGTCCGTTTTTGGTCCCATCTATTCCCAATACCACTTTTTATAAGTGTAATTTTTAGTTTGTTCATTAGATTTATTTTATCCTGTATTCTCAGATGATCGTCTCATCTCACGTTTTTTACGACGTTCTTCATCGCGGGCAGATGCATCCTGAACGAGCTGTTTTCTAATCGCAACAGATTTCTCTATATCCCTGAGCTGTCTAAGTCCATTGAATGTAGCGGTAACAACGTTGATGGGGTTAGTACTCCGCCTGACTTTCGTCAAGATATCTTTGATACCCGCAAGTTCAACAACTGATCGTACAGCACCTCCAGCGATTACTCCAGTTCCCTGTGCAGCTGGCTTTAGCATGACAATAGAACCACAAAATTTTGAGACTATCTCATGAGGGATGGTACTGTCTTTCAAAACGATTTCTACCATATCTTTTTTTGCATTAGTAGCACCTTTCCTTATAGCATCAGGTACTGCTGCAGCTTTTCCCATTCCAATTCCCACTTTCCCATTTTCGTTACCTACGACAACAACAGCGCTGAAAGTTAAATTTCGACCGCCTTTTACAACTTTTGACACACGAGAAATTTTCACGACTCGTTCAGTGATAGGGAATTCATCGGTATCAGAAATGAGATTGTCAGAACTAGAATTTGATTGGTTTTGTTGCGTATAAGTCAAAATCCAAGTCCTCCTTTTCTTGCTGCTTCTGCCAAAGCTTTCACTCGACCGTGGTATTGATAGCCCCCTCGATCAAAAACAACTTCTTTGACACCTTTAGATTTTGCTCGATCAGCAATTAATTCTCCAACTTGGTTTGCCAAATTGGTTTTGCTGGTAGATTCGTCAATCGAAAGAACCCCTTCTTGGCTCGAGGCAGATGTGATTGTCGCTCCATTAAGGTCATCAATTATTTGAGCGTATATATGACGCAAACTTCTGAAAACTGCCAATCTTGGACGTGTAGTAGAACCATTGACTTTCTTCCTCACGCGTAAATGGCGCATTTTTCTACGGCCAGAATTCGATTTATTGTTTATACTGCTCATTAAGCTTCCCTTCGTGCAGATTTTCCAGGCTTGCGCCTAACTTGCTCTCCTTGATATCTGACACCTTTTCCGGTGTAAACATTTGGAGGACGTGTTTTTCTGATTTGGGCGGCGATCTCGCCTACTGCTTGTTTATTACTACCTTTTACGTGAACTAGATTGTTGCCTTCAACCTCAATGGTTACCCCAGGCAAAGGGTCGATGTTTATGGGGTGGCTATACATTACATTTAATGTTACTCCTGCACCATTTTGTTGTGCACGGTAGCCTACTCCAACTATTTCAAGAGATTTTGTGAATCCTTTGCTAACACCTTCGACCATATTGGCTATGAGGCTACGAGTTAGCCCATGTAGAGATCTATGGTGACGTTCATCCGAAGGTCGGGAAATTTTAATGAATCCATCATCAACTGAAATTAAAATTTCGGGATGGAAATCCTGATTCAAAGATCCTAAAGGGCCTTTAACACTTACCGAACTTCCGGAGATATCAACTTCAACTCCAGATAATATTTCTATTGGTTTGTTACCTATTCGTGACATTGTCTTCCTACCAGATATAGCATAGTACTTCTCCACCTATTCCTTTTTTCCATGCATCTTTACCTGTCATAATTCCTTGCGAAGTAGAAATTATAGAAATTCCTAGTCCACCATATGGACGAGGCATTTCGTTTTTGGAGGTATAGACTCTTAAGCCGGGCTTGCTTACTCTTTTTAATCCTTGAATTGCAGGCTCTTGTTGGGAGTAATCAAGCCAAACTCTAATCATGGGTTGAGGGCTTTTAGAAGTTATAATATTAAAATTTTCTATAAATCCTTCAGATTTTAAAATACCCGCAATCTCAGTTTTGACATTGCTTGCAGGGATTTGAACTGAATCATGTCGTACGGAAATCGCGTTCCGTATTCTTGTTAGCATGTCTGCTATAGGATCAGTTACTGTCATTTAATAACTCCGTTCTCTACCAACTTGCTTTCCTAACACCAGGCAACATACCCAATAATGCTAATTCTCTAAAGCAAATTCGGCATAAACCAAAATGTCTGATGTAAGCACGTGGTCGACCACATCGATCACATCGATTATACTCACGAACACCGAACCGCTGAGGTCTTTTCCAACGGGCAATTTTCGATTTTTTAGCCAAGTGTTTTCACCAAACCTTTCTTAAAATTTAATTATTCTGTCCATCATTGATTCTTATAAAAGGCATACCCAAAAGCTCTAGTAGTCTCAATCCTTCTTGGTCAGTATTTGCGGTAGTACCAATAACAATTTGCATCCCGCGCATTCTGTCAATGGAGTTGTAATCTATTTCAGGGAAAATGGCGTGTTCTGTAATTCCTAGAGAATAGTTGCCCCTACCATCAAAGGAGTTTCTAGACAAACCTCTGAAATCTCGTATCCTAGGGAGAGAAGAACTAATTAATCGATCAAAAAATTCGTACATCCTGCGTCTTCGTAAAGTGACTTTAACGCCAATCGTCATTCCTTCGCGGATTTTAAATCCAGCGATAGACTTTTTAGCTTTTGTAGAGACAGGATTTTGACCTGTAATTAATGCAATATCTCGGATGGTATTTTCAACTGCTCGAGAGTTAGTTAAAGCTTCTCCCAGTCCGACATTGACAACAATCTTATCAAGTCTTGGGAATTGCATCACGCTAGAATAATTGAATTCTTCCATCATTAAGGGGCCTATTTCTTCTAGTAACTGAGATTGCACCCTTGGAAGAGGTCGTGCGGTTGGAGTCCACTTAGAATTAGCAACACTTTTTTTCCGAGTAGTCTTCTTAGCAGTAGTTTTCGTGGTATTTGTATTTTTTTGAGTCATTCGATGACGGCCTCACATTTTTTGCAGATGCGTGACTTAGAACCATCTGGCTGTTTTTGGAATTTAACTTTTGCTGGAGAATCGCAGTTGGGACAAATATGTACAACGTTAGATATAGAAATAGGCATTTCTTTATCAATAATTCCAGCTTGTCTTGTACCTCCAGTTGCTCGTGCATGCTTTTTGGAAAGATTGGTTCCCTCCACAAGAAGCTTTTGAGATTTTGAAATCACTTTTATCACAGTTCCTCTTTTACCCCGGTCGCGGCCTTTTGAAATTAGAACTGTATCATTCTTTTGGATTCTCATTAGAGTACCTCCGGAGCTAGGGAGACTATTCGCATAAAATTCTTCTCTCGTAACTCACGCGCTATAGGCCCAAAGATTCTAGTCCCTCTAGGAAGTTGCTCATCACTAATTAGGACTGCTGCATTATCGTCAAATTTTATGTGTGAGCCATCAGTCCTACGATATGATTTGGCAGTACGGACTATTACAGCTTTGACTACTTGTCCTTTTTTAACTTGAGCTGCAGGGACAGCCTCTTTTACACTGGCTACAATTACATCACCAAGACCTGCATAAGTTCTTCCTGTTCCACCTGGAATACCAATGCAGCTGATGATTTTCGCACCGGAATTATCTGCTACTCTTAGTCTAGTGTATTGTTGAATCATATTGATGTCCTGTGATTTGGTGGTTACTCGGATGAAGGTTTTGAAGTTTCAAAACTTTCATAACGTTCCAAAATTTCTTCTAGTCTCCAATTTTTGGTTTTAGATAATGGTCGTGTTTCGACGATTCGCACAACATCACCGGTTCTTCCAGAGTTGTTATGGTCATGTGCGACGAATTTAGTTCTTTGTTTTACTAATTTTTTATACAAAGGATGTCTTCGTTTCCACTCCACCATTACCACGACTGATTTATCCATTTTGTCGCTAGTGATTTTCCCAATTCTTACTTTCCGATTTACGTTAGTCATTATTGTTCTCATCTAGTGTTCGTTGTCTTTGGATTGTCTTTATTCTTGCTATTCGTTTTTTAATTCGTGTGATTTCGGTCACGTCAGAAAGTTGGAGGGTCGCGGCCCTAAAACGCAGATTCATAGCTGCCTGATAGGCTTCTTGACTTTCATTCGATAAATCTTCGTTATTTAGTGATCTTAAATCGTCTATTTCTGCCATGATTATTATTCCTGTATTGTGTGCCGGGAGACTATTTTAGTTGGCATCGGCATTTTAGATGAAGCTAAAGTTAGAGCTCTTTTGGCTGTCTCTTCTGGGATTCCAGCTAATTCAAACATTATTCTTCCTGGTTTAACGACTGCTACCCAATGGTCAACAGCCCCTTTTCCTTTCCCCATTCGGGTTTCTGCGGCTCTGGCTGTAACGCTTTTGTCGGGGAAAATTCGGATCCATATCCTTCCGCCCCTACGAGTGTATCTAGTCATGGCTCTACGGGCAGCTTCTATTTGGCGTGATGTTACCCATGCAGGACCGGTTGCTTTTAGTCCAAATTCGCCAAAATTTAGCGTGCTCCCAGCTACTGATAATCCTTTACGCCTGCCGCGGTGATGGTTGCGGTATTTTACTCTTTTAGGTTGAAGCATTTTTCTCAGATCCCTCCCCAATATCTACCGATTCAGGTGAAGATATTTCTGTTGTGGAGTCCGATTGATTTGTGGATTGGTCCCCGCTTAAGACAACTTCAATTGGTTGAATATTTTCCTCTTCCTCTTCCAAAATCGAAGTTTGTAGAATATCCCCTTTATAAATCCATACTTTGACACCAATAGTGCCATATTCTGTTTTTGCTTCGACAAGTGAATAATCAATATCTGCTCTGAGAGTATGCAAAGGAACTCTACCTTCTAATACTTTTTCAGCCCTAGCAATTTCAGCACCAGCTAATCTGCCAGATGCAATAATTTTTATACCTTTTGCGCCGGCCTGTATAGTGCGACCTGCAGCTTGCTTAATCGCTCGTCTGAATGCAATTCTTCTTTCTAATTGATCGGCTACATTTCGTCCGACTAGATAAGCATCTAATTCAGGCTGTCTGATTTCTTGTACGTTTAGTCGAACAGCTCTGCGACTCGTTAGTTCAACAAGTTCACGTCTTAATTCTTCAACTCTTTGTCCGCCTCTTCCAATGACGATTCCAGGGCGAGCCGTATGAATTGTGATAGTTAGGTCATCACGGTTTCTCTCGATCTCTACTCTAGAGATACCTGCATCCGAGTATCGTGACAATATTGAGTCACGGATCTTGCTGTCTTCTATAATCATAGCCCGGTAATCCGCGTGTTTTACAGCAAACCATTTTGATTGCCAATCTTTGACTATTCCTATTCGGAATCCGGTTGCATGAGTTTTATGTCCCAACTTGCGCCTCCCTTGCTTCGGTGTCATCGACCACAACCGTGACATGACTGCTTCTTTTTAAGATTCTAAATGCACGTCCTCTAGCCCTAGCTCGAAATCTTTTTAAGGTAGGACCTTCGTTAGCGTATGCTTCAATGATCTTAAGATCTGAAATTCTTGACATGAGTTCATTCTCTGCGTTGGATGCGGCAGATCTAATTACCTTAGCAACCCTTGCAGCAGCAGGAGAAGGCATAGTACTTAATTCCTTTAACGCATCTTCAACTTTTTTGCCACGGACTAGGTCTACATATGGTTTAATTTTAGTAGTTGGGATCCCTGTATTTTTTGATAAAGCTCGAATTGGCATAATAGTTCTCCGTAATTAGCTTGCGCTAGTAATCCTTTCAGATCGAGAACTATGTCCTCGGAATGTTCTAGTAGGTGCGAATTCTCCCAATTTGTG
>CAZWTJ010000005.1:0-34588 GCA_964637555.1 uncultured Dehalococcoidia bacterium
ACAATGGATGTAGAGACTAGAGATTTATCAGTCCAAGTGGATGATGAGGAATTAGATCGTAGAAGAGCGAATTGGAAACCGCCTGCTCCCAACTATACAAGGGGAGTGTTGGCGAAATATGCCAAGTCTGTTTCTTCGGCGTCTAAGGGTGCTGTAACTCACTGATATAATTTTTAGTGATATAACAATTTCTACTGTAGGTTTAGAGTGTTTAACTTGAAAGAATTTTCTTGGCGTTCGACTTTAATGATTGTTGCTGCGATCTTGATGTTAATCACTTTGGCGTTAATATTTTTGTGGGTTCCCACTGAAAAAAATTTAGGGGTGTCGCAAAGAATATTTTATTATCATGTTCCAATAGCTTGGATTGGAATGCTCTCTATTATAATTGTGGCTATTAGTAGTGTGGTGTACCTGATCAGAGATGAACAAAGTTGGGATGCAGTAGCACTTGCTGCCGCCGAAATTGGTGTGATTTTGATGACAGGTGTTATTATAACTGGAGCTATTTGGGGCAAATTGACTTGGGGAGTATGGTGGACATGGGACCCGAAGTTAACTACCACTTTAATACTTTGGTTTATTTTTGTAGCCTATTTGTTAATGCGAGCTCGAGCTTCGAGTTCGATTCAAGGTGCAAGGATTGCAGCCTTTATAGCATTGATAGGAGCTATTGATGCGCCAGTAATTTATATGAGTACGATTTGGTGGAGAACTACCCACCCGGGTTTAAATATAGGTCCATTGGCAGAACAAGGTTCATTAGATTTTCGGATGGGAGTTACTATTCTATTTTCTGTTTTAACGTTTAGTGTATTTTTCACTTATATTTTGATTGAAAGATTTAAACTTAGGAAGAGTGAGTTAATTGTTGAAGGTTTGTATAACAAAACGGTTTAAACGGGCTTATTTAAGCTTAGGAGTTCTTGTTTTAGGATTAACTTTTATGTTATCCAAGAATGATATTTTAGAAGCATCGACTGTTTTTACTAAAAGAATGAGTAGTGCTGACCAAATATTTTTCAAACAAAGTAGTTTTGGGGATTCGGGATTGATTGCATTGTTTATTGTCTTTGCAATTGTTTGGGCTGGATTTTTCTTATATGTGTTTTATATGTCGAGGAAGTCTCAAAACCTAATGCGAGAAATTGAAATTTTGAGATCTAAGATTAAAGATACTAATTCAGATAATTAGATTTATTAGATGGATCAAAAATTGGAAGACGAAACTTTTAAGATTAAAGAGCAAACGATTATTGAAAAATATTGGAAAGGTGGGATTGTCTTTCTTGTAGTGATTGTATCGTTTGCTTATTTGGGGTTTTTAGCATTTGATAGTGCAAAGGTTTACTACTACACAGTATCTGAAGTCAAAGCGAATGTGGATATTCAGGAAGATAGGATTGTGAGAGTTAATGGAAAGTTAGTTGACGATTCATTTCAACGGGATGATGGATCGACGATTGCCTATTTTTCACTTACTGATGGAATGGAAACATTGAACGCAGAGCATGAAGGTATTATCCCGGAGTTATTTTTCAATGAGCATTCAGAAATTGTTTTAGAAGGTTATAAAATATCCGATTCATTCCATACTGAAAATATCATTGTTAAATGTCCTTCTAAATATGTTTCTGAATCAAGTGAAGACTAGTTTTACGACAATTTGCTTAAATCTGGGTTGAGATTTCTGCCGATTGTTTCATAGCACCACAGGGATGCTTGTAATAGATCGGTTTCTGCTAGATTCGTAGCGATTAATTGTGTTCCGATAGGTAACCCTGATTTGCTGGTTGCTATCGGAAAAGTCAACGCTGGTAATCCGCTTAAAGTCCATGGTGCCTGGAATCGTTTGTCTCCTGTCGAACTTAAATCTTTTGGGGCTGCTGAAGAAGCTGGAGGAGACAGAACCACATCTATTTCATCAAAAAGATTTTTGAGGGATTGTTTGAATTTTAATTGGATTCCCTTTGCTTCATTGTATTCCTCTATGTCTAATGCTAATCCTTGTTGAATGACTTGACTGACATCTTTAGAGAAATCCATAGGTCTTAACCGAAAGTTAGATCTATGTACTTCTGCTGCCTCAAATGCCATGATTTTTGAGTGGGCATCTAATAGTTTTGGAACGGAAATGGGCATTGAAAAATCTTTCAATGTGGCGCCAGCAGATGTTAAATCGTTGATAATCCGTTCGTTATGTTCACGTATTTCAGAATCACATTCATTAAGGAAAAAATCATTTGCAATTCCTATGGTTGGAGGAGATGATTTTTGATAAATGGTTTTCAAATAATCCGGATGACTTTTGTTGACAGAAATTTCGTCTGATGGATCGTGTCCCGCTATCGAATTTAATACTAGTGCTGCATCTGGAATTGTTCGAGTAAAAATCCCTACTGTGTCTAAAGACTTAGCATTGGGGAACACCCCAGATCTGCTAATGAGTCCGAAAGTAGGTTTCAATCCTATTATACCATTGAAGGCTGCGGGCCTTATTACAGATCCGCTCGTTTGAGAGCCTAGAGCAAACGGAAAAATTTTTGATGCTACTCCAACGGCTGAACCACTACTAGACCCTCCTGGGGTATGTTCTGGATTCCAAGGATTCTTTGTAATTGGAGGGTCACCGAATGCGTGTTCTGTGGTAATTGTTTTACCCATAATTATTCCGCCTTGTTCGCGGATTAACTTAACGGAATGGGCATCCTTTTTAGGAACGAAATTTTTGAAGATTGGAGAGCCTGCTTCGGTTTTCATTCCAGATGTATGAAAAATATCTTTAATTCCAACGGGAATCCCGCTCAGTAGCTTAGTATTGTTAGTGCGATATTTAATTGAATTATGGAAATCGATTGCATTTTTCATGGCATTTTCAGGATCGAAATGTGCCCAAACATTTAAATGCTTTTCCAATTTATTGGATCTTTCCAATAGAGATTCCATTATCTCAATTGGGTTTAACACCTTTTCTTCAATTGCTTGAGACATTTCAATTAGAGACAAATTGAAAATTTCCATTTTTACTCCGATCGATATACATGTTCATGATATTATAACCACACTTCAGGAAAGTTTTTAGGAGAAAAAAGTGTTCAAGTCGATTCATCATACCGGGATAGTAGTGAAAGACCTCGAGCAATCAGTAAGATTTTATTGTGCAGTTTTGGGTATGGAAATCGCTGACCGCAGGGAGAGGGTTGGAGGAGCTATTAACTCAGTTGTTGGTTACGATGAAGTGCATATTGAGTGTGTTGATCTGTTTTTTGGTGAAGGTCATTTAATTGAATTGATACAGTATCATGTTCCCGAGCCTATTGATCGTCCAACGAGTGAAAGAGCGTTTTTTGGAGCTTCACACATAGCTTTTACTGTAGAGGATATTCATTCCACGTTTCAAGATTTAATAAAAAATGGAGCTCATCCTATGAATTCTCCTGTCGAAGTTGCTCCTGGGAAAATTTGTTGTTATATCCAGGATCCAGATGGCAACTGGATTGAGCTTATTGAATTTCTTGAGAAGGTGTGAATTTTTCGATCCCCAACAGCCACCTAGGGTTATTTCTGACTACCATTTGGATAGATTCTATGTCTAATCCACTGTGGAGTAAGTTGCTTATGGCCAGCCGCATTCCTTCAGCCGGATGTGGGTTATACCATTGTCCAAAATCAGTTGTCACAATGCAATTTTCGGGGCCCCATTTAGTTATTTGATTAGCTATTTCTTTTGGAGATAAAACGAATTGTCCGTCGCGTTCTACGGTTGGTGAAATTGGCATTACCGCCATAAATGTGAACTCCAACTTTGCACCGGTTTCCAATATAGTAATGATTTCGGATTCAGACGAGTGCCCATAAGGGTGTGTGGCAATCATTCGAGCAATGTTCAGACTTTTAGCTTTTTGAAAGAGGGCGATTGCTTCCGTTGATGAAACATGTCCCGATGCAATTGCGATATCAGCATTTGAAATTAATCGCAAAATTTCTATTACTTCTTCTTTGAGGTTGCCTTCTGGGTCGAGCAAAGTTATTTGGCTTTGTGTAGATGTGATTTGAGCATCTCGTGTAGGCATCCAAACAATTTTTGTGTTTAGTGGAATGAATTTTTCTACGGCTCGGGGGTTTAATCCTCCTATTGAGTGATTGAGGACTATTCCACCACCAACGTATATTCCAGGATATATTTGATTTAGCATCATTGTTAATGGTCCAGTAGGATAATCATGCGATTTCAAGACAAATCCACCCATCCCGTATTCGTAAGCATATTTTCCTGCTTCTATAGCATCAGTTCTGCGTTCCCTAGAGGAGTCTGGGTAGGTGTGTACGTGAAGGTCGAAAGATCCAGCAATTATTTCTTCGATAATTTGGTTCATATTACATCTCCGGATTGAGTCTGTATAAATAAACATATGTCTATATTGTCATTAAAGTTGACATAGATTGTATAAGCATGTAATACTTTAAACAGTAATAGTAATAATACCAAAAGAGAAAAATAAATGTCGTTTTTTCATCAAGATCCTCACTATGTTTCTGGGGTATATGTTATTAGCGTTGCCTCAAGGATGTTGGGGATGCATCCTCAAACATTGAGAAAATATGAAAGGCTTGGTTTTATCATGCCGAGCCGTACAGTAGGAATGTTGAGGCTGTATTCTGAAGAGGATATAGCTAGGTTGAGATTAATAAAATATTTGGTTGAAGAACGAGGTTTGAATATTGCTGGAGTGCAATTAGCATTAAATTTATTTGCTGATTATTTAGATTTGAGAAGTAAATTGGAATCTTTAGGTATTCACCAAGCGGAGGTTGCCATTTCAGATTCTGTTCAGGAAATGTTAGATGCGGTGCAATTTGGTAGGTTATAGGATTTTGATGTTAGGAGTATCATTGAATGGGAATTGATGAATCAAACAATTTGGACGAACAACCTGTAGATCCAGAATCATTTAATAAATCATCTGATTTGTTAGATCAAGCAGATCAACTTGAAGAAACGATTGATATCAATGATTTGTTGAATGAAGCTCAGAGAGAACGAGATCAATTCCATGAATTGGCTAAACGTTCACAAGCAGATTTGGCTAATTACAGGAAACGGATTGTAGAAGAACGCCTAAGTGAACGCAAATATTTTAATGTTGATCTTCTAGGAAAATTAATATCTATTTCTGATGATTTGGATCGTGCTACTCAGATGAATTCTGAACAAAGTGTAGATCAAGCTTGGATAGATGGGGTGGATCTGGTTTCTAAAAATTTATTGAAGATTATAGAGTCTCAAGGAGTTCAGAAGATTGAAGTAATTATAAATTCAAAATTTGATCCGCATGAACACCAAGCAGTTTTATTTCAGGACTCAGAAGAGTTTGAGGAAGGGACAATTATTGAAATAATTCAAGATGGGTATAAGTTACATGATCGTCTGGTTAGGGCAACACAAGTGATAGTTGCTAAGAAACCAAATAATGAACAAGAAATTAAAAAAACAAATTCGGAGGTTTAGTCGAAATGGCTAATATTTTAGGAATCGATTTAGGTACCACAAATTCAGCAATGGCCATTGTTGAAAGTGGTGAGCCAAGAGTGTTGGAAAATGCAGAAGGAGGTAGAACAACTCCTTCAATGGTAGGGTTGAATGCTAACAATAATGAGAGGTATGTCGGTACAACTGCAAAACGCCAAGCTGTCACGAATCCTCAAAATACAGTGTTCTCGGTAAAAAGATTTATGGGAAAACGCTTTAATGATAAAAGTGTTCAAGATGATGTAAAAATTATGCCATTTAAAATTGCTTCACATACGAATGGAGATGCATATGTTGAGATGTTATCGAAGCCTTACGCTCCACCAGAAATTTCAGCAATGGTTCTCCAGAAGTTAAAACAGGATGCTGAGTCCAAACTTGGTGAAAAAATAACGCAAGCTGTAATTACAGTTCCAGCATACTTCAATGATAGCCAACGAAATGCTACGAAGGATGCCGGTAGGATTGCTGGGTTGGAAGTTTTACGGATTATTAATGAACCTACTGCTGCAGCATTAGCTTATGGACTTGATAAATCAGGTGAAGAAACAGTAGCCGTATATGATTTAGGAGGGGGTACATTTGATATCACGATTTTACAAATGGGGGATGGAGTATTTGAAGTAAAAGCAACCAACGGAGATACTCATTTAGGCGGAGATGATTTTGACCAAATAATCCTTGAGTGGATTGCAGAAGAATTTAAAAAAGACCAGGGCATCGATGTTAGACAAGATCCTATGGCACTCCAAAGACTTCGAGAAGCAGCTGAGAAGGCAAAGATTGAATTATCTTCAGTAATGCAGACAGAAATAAATTTACCATTTATCTCTGCAGATTCATCTGGGCCAAAACATATTGTTATGACATTAGATCGTTCTAAGCTTGAACAATTGGTTGGTTCTTTGGTTGGTCGAACTGTTGAACCATGTGAGAAAGCTATAGCTGATGCGGGAATTAATGCTTCTGAGATTGATTCGATAATACTTGTAGGTGGTATGACTAGGATGCCATCAGTACAATCTACAGTTTTGGATCTTTTTGGAAAAGAACCTAGTAGGGGAGTAAATCCCGATGAAGTCGTTGCTATAGGAGCAGCTATTCAGGCGGGTGTATTGCAAGGTGATGTTACAGATGTCCTCCTTTTAGATGTCACTCCTTTGACTTTAGGCATAGAGACTTTGGGTGGTGTATCAACTCCATTGATTGATAGGAACACGACAATTCCTACTTCAAAGAGTCAAACTTTTTCTACTGCTGCTGATAACCAGCCTGGGGTAGAAATACACGTGTTGCAAGGAGAGAGGCCACAGGCATCACAAAACAAAAGTATTGGACAATTCACCTTAGATGGAATTGTTCCTGCTCCTAGAGGTGTTCCTCAAATAGAAGTATCTTTTGATATTGATGCTAACGGAATTCTCAAAGTATCTGCAAAAGATCAGGCTACTGGGAAGGAGCAAAATATTACTATTACTGCTAGTTCAGGTTTAGAAGAATCTGAAATAGATAGTATGATTAAAGATGCTGAAGAACATGCAGAGGAAGATGAGCAACATCGACAATCTGTGGAAATTAAAAATCGTGCTGATAACCTGATTTATACTGCGGAAAACTTGGAAAAAGAAAACTCTGAGAAGATTTCAGAAGAGTTGAAAACAGAATTGAATTCAGCTATTGAAAAGTTAAAAGAAGATTTAAATTCTGGAGATTTTGATCAGATTGATCAATCTGCTAACGCTTTAGAAGAGACTATGCAAAAAATCGGGCAGGAAATTTACAGTCAACAACCTGATCCTGGAGTTAGCATGGACGAAGAAATTCAAGATGACTCTCCCGATACTGTAGAAGGGGAGTCAAAGGAGATATAAAATATCTTGGGTTATTATAGTACGTGAAAATTCATCAAGTGGTCTCGTAATACATCACTAGCAAAATCGTTTTCAGTATCACGAAGGACAGAATGAATATGATTACCATCTCCTTGACGGTTATCATATTCGACGATGAAGTCCCCGCAGTGGATTCGGTAGTAATGTTTATGCCCTTTGGATGTACCTCCACCCCACGCAAAGTGGAAGTTGTCGATTCCCATGTCATTGACCATTGATAATTTGTCTTGGGCGATTTCAGGTCTTACATCATTGATATATTCAACAATGAGTGACATAAATAATTCTTTTTGAACTCCTGACATCTTGGACCCAATTAAGCCTTCTTCTTTTGGGAAAAAGGCTTTTGAACTGTTATATAGGAGAATATCAAAAGGTGCTTCCTCAAAAATTATTGATTGTTTTTGCTGAGATGAGTCGAAGCTTTGGATGAGTTCAAACCCTAAGTCTTCTCTTTCGGATAAAACTCTTAATCCCTTATGAGGACCTTCTTTGACTTCTGCAGGGTTGGTACCGAAAAAGAAAGGCGTGGTAGAAATTACCTTGTCTTTCCAAATGCTGAAGTGTAAGGAAACGTGATGCCCTTCCACTCTCCATCCCCATGGATCATTGGCATTGGGGTTTCCAAAAACAGTAAAATAATATAATTCGGGATCTCGTGAGAAACTTTTTATTCCATGACTGGATTCGATTTTCCCTAGTATAGATTCTAATTCAATTATTTGTTTTGCTTGGGAGAAAGCATGTTTGTCCAAGCATGTTTCCATTATTGAAAATGCTAAATTTCTTTGATTTTCATTCATGTCTCGGATTGCAAGTCCGTGTCTATTTAAAGGAGGATAGTACCAAAAAAGTCTTTCGCCATCGAGATATTCAAAAGTGGCTTTGTCCAGTTGGTCAGGATTTAGACTAGCAAGCCATTTTGAAGCAGCAGAGGAAATTTCGTTTGTTGGATGTATGTGTGGATGAGCCATGTTACCTCCCCAAATTGATGTATATAGTGATGAAGTGACTTTACCGCACGGGATTCTTCTTGGCAAGCAAACTTCAACGAGGACTTATTATTAGGGAAATGATATATAAGAATCAATAAATTAGGTTTAGGAGTAAGAAAAGAGTGGTTGAAAATTATATAATTTCTTTTGAGTCTCCTATATCATCAACACTATCTCCACCCATATCTTGGCCAACAGCCTTAATTTGCGCAAATTCATCTCGATAGCCATTATGCATGATTCTTGCATCACTGGAATACAATACGAATCTAGCGCCCTCTTTTAACCATTTTTGCGTTAATTCAACTGTTTGGTGATGAATTAATACAGGTTTCCCTGCGGCATTACTTAGGGAAATTATTTGTCTCAGTGCCGATTCATAATCGGGATGATCATATTGATCAGGGATTCCAAGAGTTATAGATAAATCATTAGGACCTACAAAAATAGCATCTATACCTTGGACTTGTAGGATATTTTCAAGATTTTCAATTGCTGGGACACTTTCTATTCCAATGATACAAACATTATTTTTATTCCGATTTTCTAAATACTTACGCGTTTCTATACTGGGCAATTCGTTTTGATCCACGGCTTTTGCAGCTAAGGCGCCTTTTAGGGGTCTCCACCTTGCAGCAGCAACAACTTCCTTAACTTGATCTACTGTTTCGCAATAAGGTGCTAATATTCCTTGTGCTCCCGCATCGAGATACATAGTTACGTAGTGAGAAGCAGGAATTGGTATACGTACTATTGGAACTACACCAGAGTAATTAAATGCTGCCAAATAATCAGCGACCTCGGCTCTGCTCCTGGGCGAATGTTCAGTATCTAGAATGACATAATCAAGGCCAAATTGTGAAATAGTTTGAGTCCATCTAGGATTCGTGCCAACGCTGAGCATGGTTCCGTAGACGATTCCTCCGGAACTAGTTTTTTCCCGTAATTGTTCGCCGTTCATAATTTACTCCAGAAGGGGTTTTCTCGAAATTTTGTCCTGTTTAGGTTAAATACTAATGGAAATCTTTGTTAGTATGTTGACCTTCCTCCACTAATGTCAAATACAGCACCGGTACTAAACGAACATTCCATTGAACAGATCCATGCAACTAATGATGCTATTTCTTCAATTTCTCCAGTCCGACCTATCGGGATTCTAGAAACCATATAATCTATTTGTTCTTGTGTAAATTCCTCTAGAAGACGAGTTTGGACAACAGCTGGAGTAACGCAGTTTGCCGTGACTCCTGAATTTGCAAGTTCTTTCCCCAAAGATTTTGTGAGCCCAATGACCGCAGCTTTAGTACTGGAATAGGGAACCATTCTAGGATTACCTTCTTTTCCTGCGACGCTTGCTATATTAACAATTCTTCCATATTTTTGATTAATCATTGATTGAGCAACTGCAGCGCAGAAAACATAGACGCCTCTAAAGTTGACTTTGTAAAGTCTGTCCATTTCATCTACATCTAGTTCCCAAATATTCCCATTTCGACCTCCAATACCAGCATTATTTACTAGTATTTGAATACTGCCCCACTCTTTGATTGAATTTTCGACGACTTGTTGAGCAAAAAGGGGATCTGACACGTCTCCTATCTGAATTATTGAATTAACTCCGTCTGCTTGCAACTCCTTTGAAGTGGCTTGTGTTTCCGTGGTATCCATATCGACTAGTGTTATGTTTGCTCCTTCACTACCCAGTCTTTTTGCTATGCCTTTGCCGATTCCACGCGCAGATCCGGTAATAATTGCTGTTTGGTTTTTAAAACGATCCATTTTTGCTCCAATTTGGAAAGATGAAAAAATTTGAAGTTAGTCGAAAGATAAATAAGTTTCTGATGCGGCTTCTACACCAATACCCGAAGCAATTTCAAATCCCTCTTTTGGTAGTATTTCTTCAAATGCAGAGAGTAATTTTAAAACATATTCGCTTTTACTGGATTCTCCCATCAGCCCAATCCTCCATATTTTTCCTGCGAATTGCCCGAATCCAGTTCCAATTTCAATATTGTAATTATTTAACAATATTTGTTGGACTTTATCTCCATCGATACCTTTTGGGATCCAAATAGGTGTTACTTGATCCAATTTGGATTCTTTTGGTGCAAGTAATTTTAATCCAAGAGCTAAAACACCATTTCTTAACGCTTCTCCATTTTGTCTGTGGCGCTCAAATCGGACATCAATACCCTCTAGAAGTAGAATTCGAAGAGCTTCGTGTAGTCCTAAAATAAGAGAAATAGGGATAGTATGGTGATAAGTGTGTGGTCGATCCCAATATCCAGCAATTAGGTCCAGGTCCAAATACCAAGATGAAGGAGGAGTATTACGGGTTTTTATTGATTCTCGAGCTCTTTGGCTTAATGCAACTGGAGAAAGGCCAGGAGGGCAAGCTAAACATTTTTGTGAAGCTGAATAGCAATAGTCCAAGTCCCATTCATCTACCATCAAAGTGTTACCACCAAGAGAAGTAACACTGTCAATCATAGTAAATGCATTGTGATCTCTAGCAAGTTTTGAAATTGGTTCGATGTCTTGCAATATTCCAGTACTAGTTTCAGCTTGTACTGCCGCGATGAGTTTGACTTGTTTATGTTTTTTAAGTTCAGCCTCCAGTTTTTCTACAGGAAAGGGCTTCCCCCAATCACCTTCCAAAACTACAGTATTGCATCCAACACGTCTTGCCATTTCGGCCATGCGTTCGCCAAAAAATCCACAGTTACATATTATAATAGTATCTGTTGGTTCTAAAAGACTATTAATTCCAGCTTCCATACCTGCAGACCCAGTTCCAGAAATAGCAAACGTAGTGTTTTCTTGTGTTTGGAATAAGATTTTTAACATTTCTGAAACTTCTTCTACATATCTCAGAAATGCAGGGTCTTTATAACTCGTGATTGGTTTTGACATTGCTTCTAGGACTCTTGAATCCACATTGCATGGGCCAGGTCCTAACAATATTCTTTCAGGCAGTTTTGCAACTTCGTATGTATTAGTCATAGTAAATTTCTTAATGGTTTTGGATTCTATTATAGTTGTCTTCGATTCGTATTATGTCATTTTCTCCTAAGTAATTACCATATTGAACTTCAATTAATTCGATTGGTGCATTACTTGTGTTTTCAATTCTGTGTGGAGTGCCTAATGGGATTGTCAGTGATTCATTAGCGTTCAATATGAATTTGTCATCGCCAAGAGTAACTTTAGCGTAGCCTGAAACAAGAGTCCAATGTTCGTGCCTGTGATTATGGACTTGTAATGAAAGTGCTCGATTGGATTTTATTGATAATCTTTTCACTTGGTGGTGATTTTCCGACAAAAGAGTTTCAAAAGATCCCCATGGTCGATGGACTGTTTTGTGTGATTGAGGTTCAATTCTATTTTCAAGGATTAATTTATCGACAACTTCTTTGACATTGTGAGTGTTCTCCATATCAGATATAAGGATGGCGTCTGGAGTCTCCACAATCGCTAAATTACTTACAGAAACTGCTGAAACTAATCTGCTCTGAGCGAGAATCAGGCTATTTTGAACATCGTCAAGATATACATCTCCCCTTGTAATATTGCCATTTGCATCTTTAGGAGCGTTTTTCCACATTGCTTTCCATTCACCTATATCAGACCATCCGACTTCAATTGGTAGGATGACACATGTATTTTCTGGAGAGTGTTCCATGACTGCATAGTCTATAGAATCAAATGGGCACATGCTGAATTCTGTTGGATCAGGTTTGAGGATGTTATTGGTTTTTGTAGATTTTTCATATGAATTTAAACACGATGTTGCTATGTCATTCCGGTATTTTTTAATTGCTGACAACCACGTTGAAACTTTCAGAATGAATATTCCTGAATTCCAAAAAAAATGATCCGATTGAAGCATGGTTTTTGCGTCTTGGGGGCTGGGTTTTTCTAGAAAATTAGAGACCCAATATGAATCTTTGTTTTTGTTTAATTCTTTGCCAGCCTGGATGTAACCATAATTTATATTTGGTGATGAAGGAGTAATTCCGAAGGTGACTATTTTGCCTGTTTGTGCGAGTTTAAATCCTTTTGAAATCGAATTTTGAAATTCAACTACATTTGAAATTATGTGGTCAGAAGGCATAACTATCATTACTTGTTCATCATTCGTTTGATCTGCTATTGCTAATGCAGCCATCGTAAGTGCAGGTGCAGTGTTTTTGCCTTCAGGTTCCAATATCATTAGTGACAAATTTTTTCCGATTTGATCAAAATTTTCATTAATCAGGAATCGGTGCTCTTCGTTGCAGACTACTATTGGGTCTTCTATGTTTTTGATCCCATGAAGTCTCATCACTGTTTGTTGCAAAAGAGTATGCTGGCCTAAAAGTTTGAGAAATTGTTTCGGAAATAATTTTCTTGAAAGTGGCCAAAGCCTCGTTCCACTTCCACCTGCTAAAATTACTGGTTGAATATTCATTGATTCTCCATGTTCAAAAATCAATTATGAATTTTTAGGAAATAATGAAAGTTAAACTAATCTAATGATTTGATGTAAGCTACTATGGCTGTTAACTCATCATCAGAAAGGTCGGTGAAGGCGGGCATCACAGCTGGATAACCATCAACTATTTTTTCCAGTGGCTTGACAATAGATTCTTTGATGTAATTATCATCTACATTGACTGACGATCCGTCTTCTAGTTGTTCGGTTTTACCCCACAAACCCTTCCAAGATGGACCGATCAATTCTGATCCATCAATAGAATGACAGGTGATGCATCCATTATCTTGTGAAATCAAAGCGCCTACTGCTTCCGCACCACCAGCAGAAGTTAAATCAATAGGAGTAGGGGTAGGTACCGCACTTAGATTGGCAGGGGCTTGGGGTACGCTCGGAGGCGAAGCTGGCTGAGGAGTAGGATCAACAACAGTTTCGGCGCTGCAGGCGATAAGTAGCGTAAAAAGTAATCCAAATAGTATGTGAATTCTTATGTATTTAATTGGGTCCCCCTAGCTTGATTTAGTCAAACTAATCAAAAAATTTAATTAATTCTAAAGTTAGCATAATCGTTAAGAAAAATAAATATTTTCAGGGGTCCTTTATTCGTTTGACGATTTGCTCTTACTTATTTTCAAGAATATACTTACTAGGATTATTAATGACAAAGGCAAGGATTATTAAATGGATAAATCTTCTTTTATAGGTAAACATATCAATCAAGCAGATACACCTGTACTGTGGTTAAACTTAGATTCATTTGATAGAAATGTGTCTAAAATGAAAGAATTTTGTAACAAGAATTCTGTGATTTGGAGACCGCATGTTAAAGCCAGTAAATCACCCGATTTAGCTCTAAGGCTGATTAGTTGTGGTGCTGTAGGGATCACTTGTGCCAAAGTTTCTGAAGCCGAAGTAATGGTGGCTGGAGGAGTCAGAGATATTTTGATTGCAAATGAAATTATTGGTGCTACAAAGATCAGTCGTTTAGTAGAAATTTCTAAAGTGGCGAGAATGTGTGTTGCCTGTGATGATGAGAATAATATCCAGGAGATTTCTAAGGCTGCGTCTGATAGCAACGTTGTGATAGACGTTTTGGTAGATATTAATGTCGGAATGAATAGATGTGGAGTCAATTTAGATAAAGTTCCCACATTGGCGAAGTTAGTTTCGGATCTTCCCGGTGTAAGGCTTAGGGGGCTCATGGGGTATGAGGGTCATGTGATGGGATTAGATTCTGTTGAAAAACGTGATGTGTCGAAAGATGTTTCTGATTTGATTTCTCTTGCCAGAGCAAATTTGCAATCTGAAGGTTTTGATATAGAGATTTGTTCAGGAGGGGGGACGGGCAATTATTGGCATTCTGCTTCTTTGGGTGGAATTAATGAATTGCAAGCTGGAGGTGGAGCATTGATGGATGTAAAATATATGGAGCAAATGAATGTTCCTAATCATGAATTTGCTCTTTTTATTAATGCACAAATAGTTTCTACCTCTGTTCCGGGACAAATAGTTGTGGATTCCGGCTGGAAGACAACAGGTATACATACAGGTTTGCCTAAGGTTGTTTCTCATTCAAATGCGAATGTAAAAGCTTTAAGTGCGGAGCATGGAATTATCTCTATAGATATTAACCAATCATTTAATCATGGAGAACGAATAACACTCGTTCCGAATTATAGTGATTCGACTGTCTTGCTACACAGAAATTTGTTTGTAGTAAAAAATGATATTGTTGAAGATATTTGGGAAATCTCAGGCTCTGGAGCGCTTCAATAAATATTGGTTGAGTTGCGTTGTGTGAAGCGTCTCCGATCTTTACAGATTATGTTACCCTTTCAGTATCTTCAAAGTTTCTGGGAAAGGTACAAAGATGGACGATAAAATTGAATCATTAATTGGAACAATGAAAGTCATGACACGAGATAATCTTGGGGCAGTGATTAATCCTGTAGCATTTGATGATGGAGTGTTAACAATTGAGTATTTTGAGGGTGAAAATGAGGAATGCCCTGAATGTTTGATGAGTCCAGATTCTTTTCAGGACATGTTTAAGAGGATGTGCTCTATTCAAGCTCCACATGTTACGGATGTAAACCTAATTGAAGTAAAAAATAGATAAATTTTGTTGATAGATTTAAACTCTAATCAATACTAATCAGCCAAAATTTGAAGGTTGGATCTTGAGTCAATCAGATATTAATACTTCACCATTTCGATTTTTTGACAACCGTGAGAAATATCTATTATTTGTGAATACTTGTAATGAAAAACAAGTTATTGCTGAAAGAATTTCTATGGATGTGAAGTATCTTAGACCTGGTTCCTTGGGTCTGAGGATTTTTGATGCGGGGATGGGAGATGGTTCAGTTTTGACAAGGGTAATGAGGCAACTCCACGACAATTTTCCCGAAACCCCTTTCTCCATTTTGGGAAAGGAGATCAGTCAGGAAGATCTTAGGATTTCATTGGAAAAAATGCCTGACCGATTTGTTGAACATCCACAAACTGTATTAACTGTAACGAATATGTTTTATTCTGAGGCAACTACTTTAAAACCTAAATCTATTAAAAAAGAATCTATTTTAAATTGGAAAATTGTTGAACTTAGTGGCAATACTTCTCATCAATTTGATACCCAGATTAGAGATATAGAACCTTTAATTTCTGATTGGTGGAGAACTGAGCGAAGTGAAAAGACCAATAATCCAATTTATTCAACTCCTTCGGTGATTGTTTTTTATAGGAAGGATCAGAAAGATCTGTTGTCGAAGATCATTCCTTCAAAAGAAAACCGAGTGAATTATGAATATGATTTGATTATTGCTGCACAGCCATTTCGTTCTAGATTGCCTGCGCAGATTAAAGTCAAAAATGTTTTGGCACCATTAGCTAAAGCTCTGGCTAAAAGTGGACTTATGGTGGTCATACAAAGTGTTGGTAAAGATCCTGGAATGGAAATTATTCGACGAATATGGCCTTTGGAGAAACCTTTTCAAACTCCTAGGCGTGATTTGATTGTTGAATTAAAAAAACAATTGGAATCAATTGATGAAATCTACTCATATATTGATTATGTGGATTCTAGGGCAGAGTTTAATTATCATCTGCAATTGCCACCTAATGAGATGGAAAGTTCTATAGGAACTTCAACTACTTTGGCTGCTTGGAATGCAGCTATATATGTTGCACAAATAGAGGACGAGAGAGTTGAGGAAGAAATGCGCAAAGGTAGTTATTTGGATGTGACGCAAGAGGTGCTTAGGAAATACGAGGGATTATGGTTTTCAGACGAATCTTTCATTGTGACGAAAACATAATCTAAAACTATTTAACATTAGAATTAGGGTTTCTGACGCTTAGCTCTTCGACAACCGCTTCTTTTTTCATTTCAATAGGGAATGGTGTAGGGATTATATGAGTTCCAAAAATATTAATTAGTTGTGAATCTGGTTGACCATCAACAATGTGTACAGTTGTCCACCTAGTATCACTTTTTTCAACATTGATTTCTCTAGTTTTTCCGTTCCATCCGAAGCTAACCATCTCGGGAACATCTGACATCTCTTCCTCCTATAAAGTAGATATAATTAAAAACAATTTCGTAGAATTTAATTTTAAAAAGGTTCAATTGTTTTGGAGCGCGAGACGGGGCTCGAACCCGTAACAACCTGCTTGGAAGGCAGGAACTCTGCCAGATTGAGTTACTCGCGCACCGTAATAGAATAAACTTGATTAAACTTGTCGTCAATATGTTTTATAAAGTTCCCCAGGTGTTACCGGATTTAATTTCAATTTCTAAAGGCACTTTGAGCTCAATAGAAGATGGCATTAAATCATTTAAAAGATTTTTGATTTCGGATTCTTCATTTTTTGGGCTTTCGAAAATTAATTCGTCATGAACTTGCATAATCATTTTGGATTTTAGATTTGAAACATTTAAATAGTTTTGGATTCGGACCATTGCAATTTTAATTATTTCAGCGGCGGTCCCTTGAATTGGCATATTAATTGCCATTCGTTCTGCTGCAGACCGGACATTGAAATTTCTTGATTCAATTTCGTAGATATATCGTCTTCTTCCCATCATAGTTCTCACGAAAGAATTTTGTCTTACGGTTTCTTTAATCGAATCAATGTAGCTTCTAATTCCAGGATAAGTAGAAAAATATGTGTTGATGAATTCTTTTCCTTCTTTTTCTGAAAAACCAGTTTGCTGGCGAATTCCATATGGACTTAGTCCATAAATGACCCCAAAATTCATTATTTTTGCGGTTCGGCGCATTTCAGATGACACGTCGTTAATTTTCACGTTATACATTGATGCAGCGGTAGCTGCATGAATGTCTGCACCATTGAGGAAAGCATTTATCAGATTAGGATCTTCGCTGATATGTGCTAAAATCCTTAATTCTATTTGAGAATAATCGGCACTTATCAAAACTGAATCCCCAGATTTATCTGCAATAAAGGCATCTCGAACTTTTTTCCCCATGTCTGTTCGGACAGGAATGTTTTGTAAATTCGGATCATTACTTGAGAGTCGACCTGTTGAAGAACCTGTTTGATTATAAATTGTGTGGATTCGGCCTGTTTTTCCATTAATCATATTTGGCAGAGAGTCAACATAAGTTGACTTAAGTTTCGATAGTTTTCTGTAATCCAATACATTATTTAAAATCTGGTATGACTTTGGGTCTACATCATCAATTTGATTTAAATCTAGCATTTGTTTCAATCTGTCTAAAGATGCTGCATCAGTAGAATATCCCCTCGAGGTGCGTTTAATAGGAGGTAGCTTCAATTCATTGAAAAGAACATCACCTAGCTGTTGAAAAGAATTGATATTGAATTCGTGCCCTGCTGCAGAGAAAATGTTTTCAGTTAGTTTTGTTAACTCATCATTTAGCTGTATAGACATTAATTTTAATGGTTCTGGGTCTAGTGAAACACCATTTCTTTGCATTTGTACTAAAACCGGCGCAAGAGGCATCTCAATATCTTTAAATATTGAGATCGACGAGATTCTTTTAAGTTCGGGTTCTAAGAAACTTTTTAGTTGTAACGAGTAATCTGCATCCGCGCAAGCATATTTTGAGGTTTCTTGTATTGGCACTTGATTCATAGTGATTTGCTTTGCACCTTTTCCAATCAAATCTGTAATCGGTGTCATTTCTTCTTGTAGATAATCCAAAACAAGTGATTTTAAACCTAATGATCTTTTCCCAATTAAATGTGCTGCCAAAATTGTGTCAAATGTAACATTGGAAACCTTGAATCCATGTTCTTCAAGGATAGTAATGTCATAATTAGAGTTATGGGCGATTTTATCTATGTCTTCGTTTGAAAACACAGGGTTTAATTTTTCTTGAATTTCAGATATCGATAATTGGTCTCCTGAATCATGTTTAATCGGGATGTACCATGCTTTCCCATCTTGTGTAGAAATTGAAATTCCAACAAGATTGGCACTCATAGGATTTAGTCCGTCAGTTTCGGTATCGAATGAAAATATTCCAATTCTATTTATATCTTCGACTAAGTTATTTAAGGCTGAGATGTCTTGGACAACTCGATAATTTTTGTTTTCCGGCTCAGATTTTGTTGCGTCATTCAGTGAATTTTGTGAAGTATCTTCAATGTTTGATGGAGGTACCTTGGAAACTAAAGAATGGAATTCCATTTCTCTAAAAAGATCTAATACATGCTCCCTAGAAAAATCATCGAAGCGGGAATTTACCAGATCAATGTTTATAGGTACTTCACAATCAATAGTTACCAGACTTAGTGCTTGTAATGCTTCGGCTTGATTAGTCTCAACAACTTTTTGGATTCGTGGTGGAGAAACTTCAGCTATTTTATCTAACATATTTTCTAAGTTGCCGAATTGCTTAACTAACCTGATTGCATTTTTTGGTCCAATTCCTGGCACTCCAGGTATGTTGTCGGAAGAATCTCCCGTAAGTGCTTTGATTTGGATAATTGAATTGGGACCTAGGCCCTCATAACGTTCTTTCACTGCTTCTACATCGTAGATCTTCTGTTGTCTTTGAGTGTTGTTCATGACTACTTTTACTAATGGAGAGACAAGTTGGAGCAAGTCTGAATCACCAGTGAGAATTATCGTGGGGATATTCTCTATCTCTGCTTGTCTAGACAATGTTCCAATTAAATCATCAGCTTCAAAACCATCTAATTCAAATATTGGAATATTAAATGCAGAAACTACTTGGCGGATTCTTGTAAATTGAGTCCGAAGTTCTTCAGGCATTGGAGGGCGATTGGATTTGTATTCAAGAAATTCTTTATGGCGGAAAGTCGGAGCAGGAGTATCAAATATCATGATGCAGTTTGTAGGATTAAATTGAGAAATCGTTCGAAGGAAAGAGTTGATGAAACTATAAACTGTCCTGACATCTTCACCGGTAGATGAAATCGTCATGGCATTTCTCATTCCATACCAAGATCGATATGCAAGTGCATGACCATCGATGAGTAACAATAGTGGAGGAGGGATATTCATTTTATAATGTGTTCCATCAATAGATATCAATTATACTTGAGCAATTTTTCGTATTCCTTGTAGTAGATCTTGGGTTTCTTGAATTGATTCACCTTCAGCATAGATTCTGAGCAAGGGTTCCGTTCCAGAGAATCGTATCAGTGTCCAGAAGTTATTATCAAGTTGGTACCTGTATCCATCTCTTTTATCAATTTTGATTACCCGTCGATTCGCAATGAATTCAGGGTTGGCGTTCCGCACACGATTAAGGATATCATTATTCATGTGGACTTCTTTTCCTAATTTAATATCTATTCTATCGTAGTATGATCTTCCAACCTTCTCAAATAACATTTTTGTTAATTCTGACATTGATAAACCTGACAAAGCAATCATTTCCAAAAGTATTAGGCCACTGAAAACCCCATCTCTTTCAGGAACATGGTTCCCAAATGCATAACCGCCACTTTCTTCACCTGCTATCATTGCTTTTTGTTCAATCATTACAGGAGCTAAATGCTTGAATCCAACAGGAGTATCGAACACTTTTACACCGTAAATATCACCAATTTTATCTATCATACTGGTCATAGTAATTGAACGAACTATTGGGGCACGCAATTGAAGGTTGTCAAGCAAATGTAAACACAGAATTGAAAAAGTGTTTAATGAAGAAACATAGTCTCCATTTTCATCAATTACTCCAAGTCTATCAGCATCTCCATCGGTTGCTAGACCTATAGTTGAATTGTTATTTTTTACCATCTTGATGAGAGATCCAAGGTTGGATGCAATGGGTTCTGGTTGTGATATTCCAGGGAAGGCAGGATTAATATGATTATTGATCTCAGAAATTTGAGAGTTCCCGCCTGATAGAAATTTTTTAAAGAGGCCTATTCCTGCACCAAACATAGAATCTATTTGAATATTCAAATCGGAATTTTTGATCAGGTCAATATTGATTAGGGATCTAACATTTTTAAAATAAGATTCGTAAGGATCAGTGTATTCGAGTAAATTTTTGTCTTTTGGATGGTTAAGATTGGTTGTTTTAATTATTTGAGATTGCTCAACTGCTTGGATTGAAGATTCAAGTCCATTGGTTATTTCAGGTGATGCGCTACCAAAGAGTTTAAATTTAAACCCATTGTAATTACCAGGGTTGTGGCTAGCCGTAATCACAATTCCTCCACCTGCATTTAAATCGATTACATGATGAGTGATTACAGGGGTAGGGCTGAAAGTTTTGCAAAGAAAAGTTTTTATTCCATTTGCAATCATTACTTCAGCACAAGCATCGGCAAATTCTTTTGATGCAAATCTAGTGTCGTAACCAATTACTATCCCTCGATCACTTAGTCCCTGATCATGCATATAGTTCGCAGTGCCTTGAGCGCAGTAACGAACTCGTTCAAACGTGAAATCTTCGCCTATAATAGCTCTCCAGCCGTCTGTGCCAAATTTAATTACCATATCTCAATTTTCTTCGCCATTTGAAAAACTGTTATGTTATAGAGATGAATCAGATTTAAGGACTGCTGCTTTGGATGTGTTTTCCCAGGGGAGTTCTATATCGGATCTTCCAAAATGTCCATAGGTCGAAGTTTGTTTATAAATTGGTCTCCTAAGGTCTAAATCATTGATTATTCCTGATGGTCGGAGATCAAAATGTTTTTCTATTAAATTTGCTATTTCAGTGTCTGGGACTTTGTTAGTATTAAATGTTTCAACGGCTATTGAAACAGGTGTTTCCACACCAATTGCATATGCAAGCAAGACTTCTGCTCTATCTGCTAATCCGGCAGCTACAATATTTTTTGCTACATGTCTAGCAGCATATGCACCAGAACGATCAACTTTGGTGGGATCCTTTCCTGAAAATGCTCCACCACCATGCCTGGCATAGGCTCCGTATGTGTCAACTAATAATTTTCGTCCAGTGAGGCCGGTGTCTCCGACTGGACCACCAATCACAAATCTTCCGGAAGGGTTGATAAAGTAATTTGTTTTGGAATCCAATAATTCGTTTGGAATGATCGGTAGGATTACTTTTTCGTGAAGATCTTTCGAAATCAAACTTTGGGGGATGTCCGAGTCATGTTGTGAACTTAGAATAATTGCTTCAATTCGTTTAGGGATCCCATATTCATACTCCACGGTTACTTGTGATTTCCCATCAGGTCCTAAATAACCTAGTGAACCATCTTTGCGAACTTTTGCTAATTGCTTGCAAAGTTCGTGAGCCAAATAAATTGGTAATGGCATGAGCTCTTTTGTTTCATTACAAGCGAATCCCATCATCATACCTTGATCACCAGCGCCTATATTGTCAGTTTCGACAGATTCTAGCACTTTTCTTGTTTCTAAGGCATTGGATACACCTGAAGAAATATCACTGGATTGCTCATCGATTGAAGTGATTACACTACAAGACTTGTAGTCAAAACCATATTTTGGGTCGGTATATCCAGCTTCTTTGACTGCATTTCTGGCAATGCTAGGAACGTTAATATCGGCAGTAGTAGATATTTCCCCCATAACCATTACTAGTCCTGTTGTTACACAAGTTTCGCAGGCAACACGTGCTTGGGGGTCCTGAGCGAGAATTGCGTCCAGAACAGCATCGGATATTTGGTCACACAATTTGTCAGGATGACCTTCAGTCACCGATTCTGATGTAAACAAATAGGATGGTGATTGCATGAATGTATTAGACATTTTGATCCTTTAGATATGGAGTGTTTCTAGGTTCCCATTTCCCAACTGTTTAAATAATTACTTTGCTCCTCAGTAAGTTCATCAATTGAAATATTCATTGATTCGAGTTTTAATTTCCCAACTTCTTCGTCAATGTGTTTAGGTACAGGGTAGACATTTGGAGACATTTTAGATGCATTCAGAGCAACATGTTCTACTGATAATGCTTGATTTGCAAAGCTCATGTCCATTACTGAGGGTGGGTGTCCATCGCCTGCGGCTAAGTTTACTAATCTTCCTTCAGATAATAGGAAGATTTTCCTCTGATCTTTTAATTGAAATTCTTCTACAAAAGGTCTTAGAGTTGTTTTAGAAGATGACATAGATTCAAGAGACTCAATGTCGATTTCGACGTTGAAATGACCGCTATTTGCTACCATACATCCGTCTTTCATAACTTCGAAATGTGCTTTACTTAATCCTTTCATTCCTCCGGTTACTGTAACTACAACGTCCGCTTCTTTAACCGCTTCGATCATTTTCATAACTTGATATCCATCCATCGCGGCCTCTAGAGCTCTAATTGGATTAACCTCAGTAACTATTACTTGAGCACCCATTCCACTTGCACGACTTGCCAAACCTCTTCCACACCATCCATAACCACAAATCACGACTCGTTTACCAGCCCATAGCACATTTGTTGCGCGAGTGATTGCGTCTATAGTACTTTGTCCAGTTCCATAGCGATTGTCGAAGTAATGCTTTGTATCAGCGTCATTTACCGCAACAATTGGATACATTAACTTGCCTTGGTCGGCCAAACTTTTTAGGCGAATGACTCCAGTTGTTGTTTCCTCAGCACCTCCAATCACATCGTGCAATAAATCTCGTCTAGAGCTATGTAACATAGCAACTAAGTCTGCACCGTCATCAAGTGTGATGTGGGGTTTTGTTTCAAGTACTGAAGTAATATGTGAATAGTATGTCTCAGTATCGACTGCATTGATTGCAAATGTTGATATTCCGTAATGTTCAACTAGAGCCGCAGCAACATCGTCTTGAGTACTTAATGGATTACTAGCACATAATGCGATTTCCGCTCCTGCAGATTTTAATGCAATAGCTAGATTTGCCGTTTCAGTTGTTACATGTAGGCAAGCAGCTATTCGAATGCCTTCAAGATTGCGGTTTTCTTTGAAGCGTTGATCGATCATTCCAAGTACTGGCATAGATCTAGCTGCCCACTCTATCCTGGCAACTCCGTCATTTGATAATGATAAGTCTTTAACGTCTCCGGGTGTTTTTTGTATAGTCATTCTCCACCTACATATAAAAATTGGTTTGTTAGATTGTGGTAATTTCCTCAAAATCTCCGAAATTGAGTTTGGAGAGGAGTTTTGATATTGGATAATTTAATTATTTCAGCGGCTCTGGAATTGATTTCATCTTGCGAGAGGTCTTTCAAACGATCTACACTAAAAGATTCTACTGCAAAAGATCCCATTACAGCTCCTATAAGAGTAGCATGTTTTAATCCAGTAGTGCTAATGTCTTCGATTGCGGAAAGCGCACCCATGAACCCCCCGGCAAACGCATCTCCAGCACCTGTAGGGTCTGTGACTTTCGGAAGAATTTTCGCAGGTACTACGAAGGCATCATCGTTTTGGAAAACTGTAACACCATATTCTCCCTTTTTAGCTACAATTGTGTGTGGTCCCATAGAATGAATTTTTTTAATTGCATTTATCAAATTGTATTCACGCGATAATAGTCTAATTTCGGTTTCATCCAAGAATAAAATATCAACTTTTTGAATTGCTTCAATCAGGTTGTCTAAAGAACCATTGATCCAGAAATCCATTGAATCAAGTGCAATAATTTTTGGGCGTCTTTCCATTTTTTTAATCACATTTAGTTGAAGTATTGGATCAATATTTGCTAAAAACAAATAATCACTATTTTGATGGTTAGGGAGCAAATTAGGGGAAAAGTCTGCGAAAACATTTAAATCTGTGAACAAAGACTTTCGTCTGTTTGAGTCTAGCTCATATTCTCCTCCCCACCTAAAAGTATCTCCAATGGCTGATTCAAGGCCAGAAATATCTATTTGTTGCGAGTTAAAAAGATCTAGGTCGTCATTTTTAAAGTCAGAACCAACTACTGCTACCAGACTGACTTCATTGAAATATCTACAAGCAATGGAAAAGTAAGTAGCCGAACCTCCCAAGGCATTTTCTCTGGATTCTGAAGCAGTATGAACTGTGTCATATGCAACTGATCCTACAACAAGAACTGACATAAGTGTCTCACGGAAAATTTTTTAGAAAATCGAATGTTCAAGTTCTGTTATTTTTCTGATCCAATGCTTGAAGGCAATCCTTTAGCTATCCAAGATCCAGTTCCGTCTTCAACATTGAAAAGGTTTTCAGGATCTAATCCCATTGCTGCAGCCATTTCACAGGCGAGACCACTTCTGACACCAATTTCACAAATAAACATTAGATTTTTATCTTTTGGAAGGCTATCTATTTCAGAATAGAGGTTGTCTACAACAATATGAGTGGCATTTTTGACATGGCCATTCAGGTATTCATCAGGACGTCTAACATCAATTACCAAGGAGTTTTCATCTTCGTACATTTCTGCAGCTTCATCTAAACTTACCCTGTAATATGGTTCTCCAGCTTCTCGTCTTGGCATTTCATCCCTCCATTTTCGAAATTGCCCGAACATCAGTACATTAAATAAAGATATCGTTCATTCAGACTATCATTTTTTGAATCTAGTGCCAACTATGTAAAGAGTTTATAGTCTTGATTTAATCAGAAGTTTTGATTTTTTCAGACCATATTATGGCATCACTAATTGCCGAAGCTAATGAAAGTGAAGGAGACCATGACAAAACCTTTTTTGCTCTTTCGATGTTGGCATATGCACCTGCTACATCTCCAGGTCGTGGCTCAACGATTCTGTGTCCAATTTTGGTTCCAGAAATTTTCTTAAATTCGTCAAAGAATTCCTGCACGGTAGTTCCAACGCCAGAGCCTAAATTGATTGTCAAGCAATTTTGAGAATTGCATAGATCCGAATAATCGACGAGTGAGTCAAATTTTTCTATAGCATTTAAATGAGCGAGCGCTAAATCCCAAATATGTATGTAATCTCTAATGGCAGTACCATCAACGGTTTCCCAAGAATTTCCATTAATTTCAAAAATAGTGTTTTTCTGATTGGATATTTCTATTAGTTTTCCTAAAATGCTATTTTGTTGATTTGACCTTGCTCCTGTTCTGTATTTTGGGTCTGAGCCTATAGGGTTAAAATACCTGAAAATTATTGCTTTCATTGCTCCAAAGTTGCATAAATCTTTTAGGAGTGTTTCAGTCAAGAATTTGCTTGTCGCATATGGACTTTTAACCTCGATATTATCAGTTTCTTTGACTGGATGATTAGTAACCGATTGATATATTGATCCACTTGAACTGTATATTACTTTTTTGCATCCAATTTTTGATAGGAATCGAAAAAGCTTCATTGATTTTATGGTATTTTCAGTATAGTACGATATGGGATTTTGGATAGATTCAGGGACTGAAGTCAACCCAGCGCAATGGATTACAATCGAAATTTCAGGATGTAAGTCAAAAATTGTTTCTAAATTATCTTCATCTGAAAAATCGCCGTGAAAAAAAATGTGGTCATTATTACTAGAAATGTAATCGGAGGTTGAAGAATCCAGTATTATTGGAATGTATCCAAAATCAGACAAAATCGTTGAAATGGTACTTCCAATATACCCAGCTCCTCCAGTCACCAGGATTTTTTGAGAGTTTTGATTTTCAATGTTATGATTCATGCCACCACAATTTAGAAAATAATTACTGAAGTTTTAACATGTTAATTGGTTTGACATGTTTTTGGAAAGGAAATTTAATGATTCATGAAATTAGAACATACACACTTCATCCTAGGGTAACTCCTGAGTTTTTAAAAAGGACTGCTCAAAAAGTTCAAAAACGAATGGAATATTCCCAACTAGGGGGATTTTTTTATACAGAGATAGGTGCATTAAATCAGGTTGTACATATTTGGCCTTATGAGGATTTGAATCACAGGTCTGAGGTCAGGAAAACTGTTGTTGAAGAAGGCGTATGGCCTCCTGACAATTCAGAATTAGTTGTAGATCAGAGATCGGATATCCTCATTCCAGTACCATTCATGAGAGCTCTAGAACCTAAAAAGTATGGACCTATTTATGAGATGAGAATTTATACTTATCAGCCGGGTCAAATTCCAGGTGTAATTTCGGCATGGAGTGAGGCGATTGATGAAAGGGAGAAATTGTCGCCATTGGTAGGTTGTTGGTACTCTGAAATTGGTGAGTTGAATACATTCATTCATCTTTGGGCTTATTCTTCATTGGATGAAAGACAAAAAGTCAGAGCGGAAGCTTTGGCTACAGGAATTTGGCCTCCTAGAAGTGGAGTTACTGCGCCAGTTACTCAGGAAAATAAGATTATGCTTCCAGCAGACTTCTCTCCATTGAGTTAAAATGTTTGCACAACACATTACTCTATTTGTTCCGATCATTCGTTGATTATAATCAACGAATTAATTGCATTTCTATATGTAATTTGATTGACGCAATAACCATGCAGTGTTACTATTTGTTTGCGGATGAATAACCCTTAGGAGGGGTATTATGCCATTTAGATCATTTGGTCCATTAGAATTAATTCTAATTTTAGTATTGGTGATGCTGATATTCGGAGTTGGGAAACTTCCTGAGATTGGAAAGATGATGGGTAAGGCTGTAAAAGAATTCCGAGGTTCTGCGGACGAAAAAAAAGATGACTCGGGTCCTTCGGTTAATGAGAGTAAGAATGAGTAATGGAGAAATCTAATCAATAGATTTCTTTGAATAAGCCAATTTTGACATCCAAATGCTTATTTCATATAAGCAAATTATTGGTAGCGCAACAATAGTTTGATTAATTGGGTCGAATGTGGGCGTAATAATAGCTCCTAGTACAAATGCGATGACGATTGCATATCTTCTGTTGCTTGATAAAATCTTTGGGTTCATTACTCCAATTTTTGCTAGTAAAGTGAATACTAGAGGCATTTCGAAAACTATTCCCATCCAAAATAAAAGTGTCAGCATCAAATTGACGTAGTTGCCTATTCTAATCAATGGTTCTGCTATATCACTACCGAAGGTTGTAAGGAATTTTACAACTGGTGGAAGTAATACGAAGTAACCAAAGGAAGCTCCAATTATGAAAGCAATAGTTCCAATCGGGACTATTGCATACAGATAGCGGCGTTCCTTTTTAGTAAGGCCTGGGGAAACAAACAGTACTATTTGAAATAAAACAAATGGTAAAGAAAAAAATAAGCCAACTAGTAAACTTGCTTTGGTAGCTATTCCGATAAACTCAGTCAGTTCTGTATAAATGGGCTTTGTGTTTGGGATGCCTGAAAATTTGCCAGCGGGTCCCATCATTATTTCTAGGATTTGTTGATGGAAAACAAACGCTACAATTGTGCAAATTAGAATTGAGATTGCACAGTACATTAAACGTTTTCTTAGTTCTAGTAGGTGCCCTCTAATGTTCAGATCAGGTTTTTCCATTTAAAACAATCTATTTCTCTGGATCGTTTTTAGGTTTAGGTTCTGAGGATTGATCATCTTGTAATCCAGATATTTGGTTTGATGGGTCAGAGTGGAATTTGATAGCCTCTGGGTTGGGTGACACATTTTGTTTGTTTTCGGAATCGGTTGTGTTTTCAGTGGTTTTGTTTTCTTCGTCTAGAAGTATAGTGTTGAAATTGGTGGATAAGTTTTTAGCATCTCTAGTTAGTTGGCCTAACTTTTTTGCGCCGGCGATCATTTTTTCGGGCCCTAAAAAAATGAATGCGATTAGCATGACCAATAATATTTCTAGTGTTCCCATGCCAAAAATGTTCATAACTTCTGTTTCCTTAGGATGCGTTTAGTGGGCAGTCTTTGCACTCTGGAGGAGTATGGTAATTTTCTTTAATATTTACTTTTATGTTCAACTCTGCAAGAAGCTCCATTGTCTTGCAAAGTGGTAATCCTACAATATTTAGGTAACATCCCTCAATTGTTTTGACCGGGTTGAAAGTTTTGTCTTGAATTGCATATCCCCCAGCCTTGTCAAAAGGTTCATTTGTCTTGATATAATCATTGATTTCTTCAAGAGTATAACATCGCATGTTAACTGTGCTTTGTTCTGTTTCGGCAGAAATTTTCCCGGTGTTTAGATCCAAAATGCATACTGATGTATAAACTTGATGGGATGTGCCTTTTAATGCTAATAACATTTTATACGCTGATTCACGACTTTTTGGTTTTCCAAGGGAGGTTCCATTGTGGTCTACAGTAGTATCTGCAGTGATTACAATGCCAGAAGTCAATTTTGTTTGGGCGAATTTTGATTTCATCTTGGATATTCTAGATACATATTGCTTACTTGTTTCCCCCGACTTTTGAGGACCTTCGTAAATGTCGATCGGAAAGATTTCAATTGGATAATCTAACGCTTTGACAATTTGATGTCTACGAGGAGATTTTGACGCAAGATAGATTTTCATGATTTGACTTTTATTTTCCAAAAATATTTTTACCTTTTAAGAAACTTTGGTTCCAATATTGTGACGCACTCGATGTGACTAGTTTGAGGGAACATATCGATTGGTTGGACTGAACAGATTTGGTAGTTATGATTGACCATGATATCAAGATCACGTGCTAAAGTTTGCGGGTCACAAGAAACATAAGCAATTTTTCTTGGTCGTTTTGAAATTACGGATTGAATTGTTTCTAGATCACATCCAGATCTGGAAGGATCCAAAATTGCCACGTCAATTTTTTCTTCAAGTTTTTCTAATCCGTTTTGGGCGAAATCAGTGATGAATTTGATATTGCTGACTTCTTTTGAGTTGAATTGACTATCTGATATTGCTGGTTTTGAGTATTCAATAGCTATCACTTTTGCAACTTTTTTAGCAAAAGTGATCCCAAAAGTACCTACACCTGAATATGCATCGAGTAAAATGTCAGAGGTTTTTAATTCTAATCTCTCTTCTACTAATTTGATTAAGTGTTCAGCTTGATTAGTGTTTACCTGGAAAAACGAGGGTGAGGATATCCTAAATGGGATCCCATTTAGGATGTCTGTATAGTGAAGTTGACCAGTCTGCAGCTTTATTTCAGGATTTTGCAGAGTTGGTTGTATTAAATATTCATCTGTATTGACCCCATATCTGACTGACATTTGAGTTGTTTCTGCGACTTTGCATTGTATTTTTTCCACTATCGAGTTAATTTTTTGATGCATAATTAGGCAATTGTTGATCTTTATAAATTGTCTAGTAACTCGGTTGATGAATCCTAATTTGCCATTCTTCCTAATTGTAAATCTTGCATGATTACGATATTCGAATGGATGGGTTGCAGGTAGTGCATTATCAACTTTGATATTAGATAGAGATTTGTAGAAATTTAATTCGGATTGAACTCTTTGTGTTTTGATTTCTAATTGTTGTGAATATCTCAAGTGTTGGTATTGGCAACCAGTACATTCGAGGAAGTATTTACATTTGGGAATTATTCTTTGGTCAGAACTGCGTATTACGGAATGCACTATAGCTTGAATGTGACTTTTCCTTTTTCTAGAAAACCTAAAAATTTTTGCAGAAACGACTTCTCCTTCAATACCTCCAAGGACTTTAATTTCTTTGTTTTCAAAGGTTGCAATATTGAATCCATCTTTTGTAGGATGACCTAAAATTAGTTCTGCATATTCGGGTTGGATTAATTTTTTCATAGCTTTAGAGTATCAAGTTGTTGGCGTTTTTGGCTATAGTAAATTATTGGAAACCTGTCTGAAAAATTTATTCTGTGTATGCTACACTTTGGTAGATATGCAAATAAAAGATCAAAGTATTACCCCCCGAAGATTACCTGAATGGCTAAAAGTTAAAATGCCAGGAGGGAGCAACTATTTAAGATTGCAAAGTATGCTTCGTAAAAGTAATTTGCATACTGTTTGTGAGGAAGCTCAATGTCCCAATATTGGTGATTGTTGGGATCGCAAATCGGCAACTTTCATGATTTTAGGGGATGTTTGTACAAGAGCATGTACTTACTGCGCAGTTGATACTGGAAATCCTCCGGCAAAGACTGATATAACCGAACCTGTTAGGTTGGCTGAAACTGTAGAGTCTTTAGGTTTGAAGTATGTTGTGATTACTTCTGTTGATAGGGATGATTTGCCTGATGGCGGAGCATTTATGTTTGCTCAAAGTATTAGACAAATTCGTAATCGATTGCCGGAATGTAAAGTTGAAGTTTTGATACCTGATTTCCAAGGGGATATCTTGGCCCTTAAGAAAGTAATCACAGCTTCTCCAGACACTTTAAATCATAATATTGAAACAGTGAGAAGGGTTTTTAAGCGTGTTCGTGCAAAAGGCGATTATGATTTGTCATTAGAGCTTTTGTTGCGCTCCAAAAAGATGCTCAAAAATGGTGTTACAAAGTCAGGCATGATGGTTGGGCTAGGTGAAACGTGGGAAGAAATTATTGAAACGATGAAAGATTTAAGATCTGTCGAGTGTGATCTTTTAACTGTAGGTCAATATATCAGGCCTTCTGACAATCATGTTCCATTATCTAAGTGGTACACTCCTGCTGAGTTTGATGAACTGAGGGATATTGGACTAGATCTTGGATTTAAACACGTTGCTTCTGGGCCACTGGTACGAAGTAGTTACCATGCTGATGAACAGCATGAAACAGCAATGAGATCTCAGGAAGTTTCAATTTAAGATTGCTTTATAACCAGTGACCGAATTTTATTTAATGATTCAGAGTCTCGATTTCGGTCTTCAAAGAATGAATTTCATCTTGGAGTTTTTGAATTCTTTGGTTTTGGTCATTTGAAAATGTGATCATTGAATTTGACCAATCGATAAGCAAATCAATATTTGCTTTATTAGATTGAACTTTGGAAATTGTATCTGGATGTATTGATTCATTTTCTTGTGTAATTTTTGTGTTAGAAGAACTATTTTCACCATTTCGCAGGTCTTTAATTAGAGTTTTTCCCAGTTTTCCATCAATATCGTCGTAGGTGATAAATAAAACATTCTTTTCAAAGCTTAGAAACTTTTTTGTTCCTGATTGGTCTTTCATTAAATGACAGATTCCAGTATTAAGACATTCATCAGAGGAGGATTTTTCGAAAGTGTATATTTCAATGGATTGCTCGATGTTTTCCTGATCTACCAAGCATGATAATCCTGCGATTGCATTAAGAGATTGAAAATTCGTTTCTGTGCAATCGTAAAGTGAAGAATCTTCTAGGCTATTAACAACATTATGAATGTCTAAGGAGCTTTGCCCACAGGCTGTGCTAATTAAGCAAATTATTGTGATGGTTAAAAAAATTAACTTGTGTTTTAACATGTTAATAACCTACTTCATACTTCATATTGAATTGATTGTTTTAATCCGATGAAGGGAGTTTTCGGGGTTGCTGAAGATTTAGGGGTTTGTTGTTGTACATTAATTCACATTCACCTGCTTTGGTGATTAATACAGAAATATTCTCATCATCAGAAATAAATCTTCTTCCAAGTCCTAGAACTTGTTTTGATTCCACAGAGTAGTCATCAGGTGTTTTGAGTTCTTTTCCTTTTAATACAAACGGAACTTGATTGTCAGTAAGGTTTCCATTTCCGCCTTTAATAACTATCAATTCTATTCCGCTTGGTCCGACATATCTTTTTCCTGCTTCAATCATTTTTCACCGATTATATATTTAACGAGATCACATAAGGATTATATAATAGTATTTTTAGGTGGGGAAGTATTAGATAAACAATTCTTTGGGGGATTAATAGGATTGTAATTTAAAAAATTCAATTACTTTTTGTGCAGATTCATAATCTCTAGTTCCATTTGGGAAAATTGTTGGAACCAAATATATTAATCTCATTTTCTGAAGTAACAACAAGTTGATTTGTTCGATTGCTATATCGATTCCACTGCGCCCTTTGTTTAAATCGTTTTTTAGATTGTCAGGGATGTGACTAAAACTAAAATTGTCTTGCCCTAGAATCTGGATGCCCCAAAACACGTTTGGTATTTGTTGAAGACTATACTTTTCAGCATAGCTGTCTTGAAAATCGAGCGCTTTTTGTGGGTCAAATATGGGTTGAGTCACAAAAAAATTTGAGCCAGAAAAAAGTTTTTTCTGAGTCAAAGAAATTTCTGCGCTTTGATCTTTGTTTAGATCTATCGAAGCACCTGCACAAAGATTTGTTGGGATTGAAAGCTTTTGCCCCTTGAAATCCAATCCTTGGTTCATATTGTTGATGTCTTTTAGCATGCGTGTGGGCGTGTAATCATTTACGGTTTTGACTATTGAAGATTCTTCTTTTGTGAATTTGTCTCCTCGAATTGCCAGGATATTGTTCACTCCCCACAAATCAGCTCCAAGAAGTTTGTTTTGTATCGCAAGCTTGTTCATATCACGTGTAGCTATATTCATCAGGCTTTTTGATTTGGTATTTTGCTCAATCCAAATAGATAATGCTAGTGTGTCAGGAGTAGGAGATCTGCCGGGACTATATGCGAGACTGATAACGTCGGCGCCCAAATATTTTGCCGGAGCTAATTTAGACAAATCTGCAGATCTAGGAGGAGAAAAATCACATATAAAAACCGGATCAAATTCCGAAGAATTACATAAATCGACTATATTAGACATCTAATTGTTCGAATTGGTACAAGATTTTGATTAGCCTAAATCCAAGCCATATTACCTTCTGGAGTAGGGATTACTGAAACTTGATGACCTTGAGGGCACTTATAGCGATCTTCTTTGTATGTTTTTCTACGTATAGATATTGAAGATTGTTCCATAGAATTTTCACAAAAAGGACAAATCACATGGAAAACTACCCTGTTTCTCAGTCTGACTGCTTTAATATACGCTAGAGTATTTATTAGTGATTTTGAATCTCCAAAGTACCTTAAAATATACTTGGTTCCGCTGCTAATAAGATTTTTTGAGGAATCTGTAGATGGCAATGTGTTAGCGGTTGAGTAGTCTACAAATCCACATAGTACACATTTGCATTCTTCATCATAGGTTTTGAGCATTTTTGATGAACACCTTGGGCAAATATTTTGGGCATTGCCTTGTAAAGGTTTGTTTGCTTCTTGAATAGTAGATCTGTTTTGGTATGTAACTTGTGCAACAACCATGTAATTATCCTTATGAATAAATCTTGTTAGAGGTCGTAATGTTTTGAAAATATTAAGATATGTTTTTTAAAAAATCAAGTACTTTTTTATAAAAATCCACATTAATAATATTAAATATCTGGGAAAATAGGCATTAATGCTCAATTATTTGTGGAAATTACGCATAACTATTTTTATATTTATTCAAAATTATTTAAAAATTATTATTATTTTTCTGCCGTTAATCCCACCATTTTGTACGGACTAAAATTTGACGACTTTGTTTTTAAGTTATATATTCCGCATATTAAATTTCACTGAAGGATTTTTGATGTCTATCAAAATTTTGGTTTGTATAAAGCAAGTCGTTGACTCAAATATTCCTTCTTCTGCGTATGTTCTAGATGATTCCAATTTATCTATTATCCCGCCTCAAGGTGTTCCTCCGATAATTAATGGATTTGACGAAATTGCGGTCGAAGCTGCCTTACAGATCAAAGAAAATGTTGACGCATCCATTACGGTTGCTTCTGTTGGAGATCAATTTGTAATGGATGTAATCAAAAAGCCTCTTTCTATGGGGGCTGACGAATTGATTTTAGTCCAGGATGCGGAATTTGCTGATTTAGATTCGTTTAACACAGTTTTTGTGTTAAAGCATTTGGTTGACTTTTTAGATGGGTTTGATTTGATTTTATGTGGAAGACAAGCATCTGATTGGGATAACTCTACAGTTCCATTTGGTCTTGCAGAAGTTTTAGATTTGCCAATAGTTACACTTGCTCAGGATATTCAAATCCAGAATAATCGGATCCTTGTTCAAAGAATTATAAATGGCGGGTATGAACTTGTTGAAAGTACTTTGCCTGCTGTAGTTACTGTTACAAATGAATTTGGAGAAGCAAGATATCCTACTTTAATGGGGATAATGTCAGCCAGTAGAAAAGCCCCTATGATACTTAATGCTTCTGAAATTGGATTTGGGTCGCTTCAACCTTCTATTCAATTAAATCGTTTATTTTTACCGACTCGTGCTGACAAATGTGAGATGATTCTTGGCGAAAACCTTGCGGATGCCGCAGAATCAATGGTTTTGAGATTACGTGATGAAAACATAATTTAAGGAATAATTATGGAAAAAATTCTGATATTAGGTGAATTCAATAATGAGGAAATTTCATCATCAACACGAGAGTTGATCAGTGTTGCACAACAAA
>CAZWTJ010000005.1:34598-48266 GCA_964637555.1 uncultured Dehalococcoidia bacterium
AAATTAATTTTAATTCGAAATATAGTATCGAATTGGTGTTTTTCCATAATTCTTCAAATGAATTTCCTTTTACATTTCCAGAAAATGTTTTAGATCGAATAATACTGATTGATGATCCACTACTTGAAGAGCAATGCAATTTGGATTTACTCGTTGCAGCTTTTTTAAATTTGTGTAGTTTTTCTAATCCGTCAATAATTTTAATTGCGAAATCTGACTTAGGATCTAACATTGGACCTAGAGCTGCGTACAAAATGAATGTTCCAATAGTACAAGGTGCCACAGAAGTCAAAGTCAATTATCATTCAAATGATTTTTCCATTGTACGACCCGTTTTTGGTGGGAATATTATGGCAGAAGTTCAATTTCAGGATGTTCATCCCAAAATTATTTTAATGAATGAAGGATCTTATGATTATTCAATGACGAATTTAGAAAATGTCAGAACAAAGATTTTCAAGCCTAAGTTAAAATCCTCCATGATTAGATCTAGGGTAGTTGAGACTATATCAATGGAAGTAGAGGGTGTGCCTTTGTCAGAGGCCAAAGTCGTTGTTGCTGGAGGACGTGGTCTTGGAGATCCTGAAGCTTTTGATTCATTAAAAGAATTAGCTAAATTATTTAATGGAGCAGTTGGAGCTTCGCGTGCAGCGTGTGATGCTGGATGGATAGATCATTCTTTCCAAGTTGGGCTTACGGGCCAGTCTGTTGCTCCAGAGTTATATATAGCGATTGGTATTTCAGGAGCAAGTCAACACATGGCGGGATGTGCTGGGTCAAGAAATATTGTTGCTATAAATAAAGATCCTGACGCAAGCATATTTTTGGACGCACGTTTTGGCATAGTTGGTGATTGGAAGGAAGTATTACCACCATTTAAAGAGGCACTGGAAAGATTGATGAAATAGCAACTAATGAGTTATTCTATTGTTTCTTCAGTTTGTTTCTTTAGGTTTGCAACAATCTCTTCAATGAGGTGATGGGGCACCATTTCGTAATGCCCAAACTCAGTCTTGAAGTCGCCTCGACCTTGGGTCATTGATCTTAATTCTGTAGCATATTTCAGCATTTCAGCTTGAGGGACTTCTGCTTCAACGGTTGTTAGGCCTTCTCCTAGTGGATTCATTCCTTGAATCCTGCCTCTTTTACTATTTAGATCACCGATAATGTCACCTGCAAAGTTATCGGGGACAGTAATTTCAGCTTGCATAATGGGTTCTAAAAGTGCTGGAGTAGCACTCATCATTGCACTACTGAAAGCTTGACTCCCAGCGATTTCAAAACAAACACCTGAGGAGTCTACTGGGTGAAAACTACCATCAAATAAAGTTACTTTAACATCAACTATGGGGAATCCTGCCAAAACTCCTTCATCAAGGATTTTAGAGACTCCTTTTTGAACTGATGGGATATATTCTTTTGGCACTGATCCACCAACGATTTTATCAGCAAATTCAAATCCTTCCCCACGATCTTTTGGTTCAAGTTCAAGCCATACATGCCCAAATTGACCATGTCCTCCACTTTGTTTTTTGTGGCGGTATTCTGCTTTTGAGTTGGCAGTGATTGTTTCCTGATAGGGAACTTTTGGCAAAGAAAGTGTCATTTCCACTCCAAATTTCCTTTTCATTCGTTCAATAGACACTTCTAAATGAGTGTCTCCTAGGCCATTCAAAAGGGTTTCTCCAGTGCTTTGTTCACGTTCAATTTTAAGTGTTGGATCTTCTTCACCTATTCTTGAGAGAGAACTAGTCATTTTGTCTACATCTGCCCTAGACTTTGGTGATACAGCCATTTGATATATTGGCTGAGGGAATTGAATTGGAAGAAGTGTGATCGGGTTGTTTTCTGTTGCAAGGTAATCATTTGTCAGTACAGTATTTAGTTTTGAAACAGCCCCGATATCACCAGCTACTACACTGTCAATTGGCTCTTGGTCTTTACCTCGTATCGTGAAAGGTTGTGCAATTTTTTCATTTGTTTCTTTGGAAACATTCCATACTGGGGTATCACTAGATAATGTTCCATTTAGAACTTTAAAGTAAGAAAGTTTTCCTACAAATGGGTCGGCGGTGGTTTTGAAAACAATTGCTGAAAAATCTCCATCAGAGTCATAGTCAAGTTGAATTTCATTTCCCGAAGCCGCATTTTTCGCGATGATGGGAAGGTTCTCTTTAGGCGATGGTAAATTGGATGAAATAAAATCAAGCAGTTCTTCTATTCCAATCCCCTCCGTGGAGGAACCAAATAATATTGGGACAATGGAATTATTATGTATTCCAGTTTTTAACCCTTGAGATATTTCATCTGGGGTCAAAGGATTGCCCTCTAGGTATTTGTTTACTAGCTCATCATCAGTCTCAGCGATTAGTTCAACAAGTTGCTCAGAATATTGGGAAGCATCAGATTCGATGTTATCAGGGACTGAGTGTGAGTCATTGCTAAGAATGTTAAATACGCCGGATAGATCAGCTTCCTGGCCTATAGGCAAATTATATGGAATACAGTTTCTTCCCAATTGAGTGGTGATTTCATCAATGATCCTTTTGTGCTCAGAATTTTCTCTGTCCATTTTGCTGACAAATAAAGCACAAGGAATTTTCTTCTCTTGGACCATCTTCCATAATTGGACGGTTCCAACTTCAATACCTGCTGAAGCTGATATTACAATGAGAGCGCTATCGGCAACATTTAATGATGAAATCACATCTCCACGAAAATCAGCGTAACCAGGAGTATCAAGGATATTTATTTTGGTTTGATTCCACAAGCAGGGTATTATGGACGATTGAACACTGGATTGTCTGCGAATTTCTTCTGGCTCATAATCTGAGGTTGTTGTTCCTTCTTCTATGGAGCCCAGTCTAGTTAATAGATCTGTAGAAAAAAGTATTGCTTCTGCAAGCATTGTCTTACCTGCTCCACTGTGAGACAAAAGTACCGTATTGCGAATGTTTTCAGTAGTAAACGTCGACATTACCTAAAACTCCTGAACTAATCCTTCATCTAATCCGTTGTTATTTACGAATATATTTGTGATTGCGACGTATTCTAGTTGAAAGGTATTGTTAGTGCAATATTTGATAAACTTATCGCATGTGCAAGGAATTTTTGATGAAACAATGTATTTTTCGCAAAGGAGACCAAAGATAAATGATTGCTTTTATTGGGGGTACTGGAATTGAAGGGCGTGGTCTAGCATTAAGAATGAGTATGTTAGGGGAGAAATGTCTTTTAGGATCCCGTGATCCAAATCATGCGACTTCTATTAAAAATGATCTGATAGAAATGTTTGATTGTACTGAGGGTCTAGTTGAAGGGGGATCCAACCGAGATGTCGCAGAATTGTGTGAATTGGCTTTCATTACGCTCCCTTATAGTGCTCTAGTTCCTACATTAACTGAGTTGAAAGATGCCCTGTCGGGTAAAATTGTTATTTCTACCGTAGTGCCATTAGTTTTCAAACGGTCTGGAGTTGATATAGCAAATATTCCTGAGAAATCAGCCGCCAAAGAAATTCAAAAAATGTTACCTAATTCATATGTTGTTTCAGCATTTCAGAATGTTAGTGCCGAAGAATTATTAACGCAATCTTCATCATTAGATTGTGATGTGATCGTCTGTGGAGATGATCAGGTTTCTAAGAGTAGAGTGATTGAATTGGTAAACTTAATTGCTGGTCTTAGGGGTATAGATGGTGGTGGTTTGTCCAATTCATGGATGATAGAAAATATTACAGCCTTATTAGTTACGTTAAATAAGATTCATCATACTAATTCCTCTATTCGCATTTCTGGGATTTAATCAAATCATAAACTGAGGTTCCTGTATGTTAAAAAAATGCGCGTTTATTTATTCTGATTCGATGACTAAGCATCGATTTCCTACATCTCATCCTATGAAACCACAAAGGTTGCAGTTCACTTTTGATTTGTTAAATGAATATATGGCTTTCAGACCTGAACATGTGGAGTTGGTAGCACCACGAGAAGCTTCAATAGATGAACTTTCCGACTTTCATTCCAAGGATTACATTGATTTTGTTTTCGAATCAAACAACGGTTCGGAACCAAAGGATATGAATAATTATAATTTTAACCATGCTGACAATCCAATTTATGATGGATTGTATTCAGCAGCTGCTTTATCAGTTGGGGCTTCTGTCAAAGGTGCAGAAATGTTACTCAAGGAAAATTATGCTTCGGTTTTCAATATATCCGGAGGATTGCATCATGCTATGCCAAATTATGCTTCAGGTTTTTGTGTCTTCAATGATGCTGTGATTGCGATAAAAAAATTCCTAGATTCTGGTAAAAAAGTCGCATATATTGATATTGATTGTCACCATGGAGATGGGGTTCAAAACGCATTTTATGATTCTGATCAAGTTTTGACGATATCTATTCACGAATCTGGAAAATTTCTTTTTCCGGGTACTGGATTTCCAACAGAAAATGGTGTTGATGCTGGTAAAGGTTTTAACATTAATATCCCTTTACACCCTTTTACAACCGATGAAATTTTTTTATCTGCTTTTCGAGAAATTATTTCTCCTGCAGTTTTGTTGTTTAAACCCGATATTCTTGTTACTCAATTGGGTGTAGACGCACACTTTTTAGATCCGATAACACATTTAAATTTGACCGTCCAAGGTTTTACTTCATTGATGAAAGGACTAGCACTTTTATCACCAGGGAAGTGGCTTGCATTAGGTGGGGGTGGGTATGAAGTAAATGCAGTCAGTCGATCTTGGGTCAAAGCATTTGGTGTGATGTCAAGACAAGAATTTAGCAATACAATTCCAGATGGTTATAAATCAGTTCACGGAATGAAATATTTAGATGATGATCTTGATGCATTATCTCTATTAGATGAAAAAATAATTGATCATTGCAAAAGAATGGCTGAAATTTCTATCTTAGAAATTAAGCAAATGAATTCATTCTTCTAGATTTTGTAACATTTCTACAGTATGTTTTGCTTTACTCGTGATTTCAGTTTGATATAATTTTGTAGTATTCAAGAACCATTTAAATAATTAGTTGAAAATTGGGGAATCCCTTGTCACTATTGCCGATAATTGAAATACCTGATCCTATTTTGCGTAAACGTGCTAGGAAAGTTCGTCGTATAGACAAATCTGTTCTTAAGCTTGCAAATAACATGGTCGATACTTTGCGTGAAGCTGGCGGAGTAGGACTTGCTGCTAATCAAGTCGGGGAGTTACAAAGAATTATCGTAATTCAATTGCCTGAAGAAGAAGCACGAATATATGTGAATCCAGAGATTATTAAAGCTGAAGGTGAACGAGAAGTAGAAGAAGGCTGTTTAAGTATTCCGGGATACAGAGGGAAAATTATTCGTTCAGTCACTATCAGATTTGGTGCTTTAGATCATTCGTCGAAAAGACTTCGTATTGATGCAGACGGTTTGTTAGCTCAGGCTTTAGAACATGAAATTGATCACCTTAATGGAATTTTGTACACAGATCACTTGCGTAGTCATGATGATTTTTACATGATTGAAGAAGATCATGAGGGGATAGAACATACCGATACAAGACTTGACGATTATGATGAAGATTCAGGGATTATCGTGCCCACAACCTCTGATGGAATAATAAAATCTTATGACTCAGTAGATGATGCTACTAAAAAAGTTAACTAATCCAAATGTCATATACAAAAAAATTGAATGTGATGAATACTAAACTATTTCTATCCGATATTTTGCCAGAAGAAGTTCGAGAATTTTTTACTGATGCATCGTTCAACGCATATGTGGTTGGTGGAGCGATTAGGGATTGGTTGCTTGGGAAAACACCGATTGATTTCGATCTTCTTATTGACGGAGACATTTCTAAAATAGCACCAGATTTTGCATCATTTGTAACTGGAAGAATTATTGAATTAGATCCTGAGAGACAGATTGTCAGAATCATTTATCATCGAGAAAATTCGCTAATCACAATTGATTTGACACAATTAAAGGAAGGTCTCGAACCGAATCTATTAAGCAGGGATTTTACTATAAACTCTTTGGCGCTCAAGATCCCGTTAAGTTCTGATTATGAAACCTTAACTCAAAGACTTTTAGATGTTTGTGGAGGAGTTGAGGATCTTGAGAATTCAGTTGTTAGAATGATTTCTGCTCAAAATATTATGGATGATCCTATTAGGATTCTTAGGGCTGTGCGTATTTCTAGTGAGCTGGGATTTTCGATTGAAAATGACACGAGGAAATGTCTGCAAGACAAAACCACTCTGATTCTTTCGGTCGCTCCAGAAAGAATCAGAGATGAATTTTTGAGAATTTTGGACTGTGACAATACTACTGGATCATTATTAGTGTTGGATAGGATTGGAATTCTAACTAAGATTTTTCCAGAGTTGGAACTCACCAAAAATGTTCTTCAACCAAAGGAGCATTATTGGGATGTGTTTAATCATTTGCTCCAATCTGTTGGTTATGCAGAAAAAATTTTTGCAAGAGTTTCTACCCAATCAGTTGACTCTCCACACCCGTTCTTAAGCTGCATTCCATATTTCGATGGATTCAAATCGCACTTTTTTACTCAATTTAGTGATGGATATAACCGTTCAGTAATGCTAAAGTTGGCATGTTTGCTTCATGATATAGCAAAACCCCAAACGAAAACTGTAGAATCTAATGGTAAAGTCAGATTTTTGAAGCATCAAATAGTTGGTGAGGAAATAGCATCTCAAATACTTGATCGTTTGAGGATTAGTAATAAAGGAGTACGTTTAGTAACAATGTTGGTTCGTCATCATTTGCGCCCAAGTCAAATGGCACCAGTAAACAAATTGCCATCAGATAAGGCAATTTATAGATATTTTCGAGATTTAGATGAGGCATCATTAGACAATTTGTACCTTAACATGGCTGATTATTTGGCGGCTAGAGGTCCTGACTTGGAATTGTATAATTGGGAACAACATTGTCATGTTCTTTCACATATTATTGATCGTGGTTTAGGAAAGGTTTCAGCTACAGAATTACCCAAATTAGTCAATGGAAACGATATAATGAATGAATTCTCTATTCAACCCGGTAGGAAATTGGGTAATATTTTACAAGAACTTAAAGAAGCTCAGGCTCTTGGAACAGTGACTACCCGAGAAGGAGCATTGGAGTTTGTGAGTAAAAATTTAACATCAGGAGTCGACAGTGCGTAGATATGCCCGCACATTAATATTAATTATCTTATTATTCCTTGGTTCCATGGCGGCTTTGGCTGTCCAAAAAATCGATTTAGGCAATTTTCAAAGGGGTGGAGATACCATTCTTGGTTTAAGTCTTGGATTAGACCTTCAAGGTGGAAGTCATATGGTATACCAGACTAATTTAGTCGATCAGTCCGGACAAACTATCGTTCCATCAGAGGAACAGATGACTGGACTTAAAAAGACTATTGAACGAAGGATTAATGCTTCTGGTCTAGGAGAGCCAATAATTCAAGTGCTCGGAGAAGATAGATTGCTTGTGCAACTTCCGGGAATTAATGATCTAGATCGTGCCCGGAAACTTATTGGGGATACGGCACTACTTGAATTCAAACATAGGACTTCTGGAACATATCTAGATATTGAAGGGCTAGATGCTGAAATGATAGTTTCAGTTTCAATTGACCACCTCCCAGAACAAGTGGATGCTTCTGGTAACACCGAATCTAAAGTTTCAGATAGCGACACGGTTGATGAACTCCCAAAAACTCCTTGGATATTTATTGAGTTTACAGATGACGGTTCGGCGATTTTCCAAGATACTCTAGGGAGGATTGGAGCCAAGATGTTAGCATCTGGTGCTGTAAGCCCATCTTCTATGGGATCCTCGATTTTTGGAATCGAAGTGAATATAGAAGGTAATGAATCTTTACGCTACACGATCACTCCATTTTTTGTAGAGAGATTTGAAGATCAACCCAATCAGTTTGCAATACCCTATGCACAAGGTGGACAAAGTACCATGCCGATGAGCATTGAACAGGCCCAGGCTTTCATGGGAGATGATCTCACAATTTCATTCCAAGAAATTACATCTTCTGATGAGGATATTGGATTGACAGGAGATTTACTTGAACGAGCTTTCCCTAGTCAGCACGCACAAACTAGTGAACCAATTGTAAATGTACAATTCAATGATGAAGGTACAAAAATTTTTGGTGAATTGACTCAAGAAATTGCAAATGACACGTCCCAGGCGATTGCGATCATGCTTGATGGAGATGAATTAATCGCTCCAGTTGTTTTACAACCCATATTAACTGGTAGTGCCATAATTTCTGGATCGTTTACTTTGAATGAAACTAGAGATATAGCCTTACTTCTTGAATCTGGCAGACTTCCTGTTCCAATTGACTTAGTTCAAGAGAGAACAGTTGATTCCATTTTGGGAGCCGACTCACTTGAGAAAAGTGTAATTGCTGGAATTATTGGCCTTGTGTTAGTACTAGTCTTTATGACTCTCTACTATAGAATTCCAGGATTGGTTGCAGCATCAGCATTGTTTATTTATGCCTCGCTGATTTTGGCAATTTTTAAACTTCTTCCTGTCACTTTAACTTTGTCTGGGGTCGCTGCTGCAATTTTGTCAATAGGTATGGCGGTGGATGCGAACATACTAATATTTGAACGGATGAAAGATGAGCTTCGTAGCGGGAGAACTTTGACCTCAGCGATAAATATTGGTTTCAATCGTGCATGGCCTGCAATTAGAGATAGCAATGTTTCTACACTCATTACTTGTGGAATTCTATATTATTTTTCAAATCAGTTAGGCACTACTGTCGTTCAAGGATTTGCTGCTACTCTTGCAATTGGTGTAATGATTAGTATGTTGTCTGCTGTATTAATTAGTAGAACTTTCTTGAGGGTTTTAGCATTAACAATTTTTGGTCGCAAAGCGAATATGTTTGTTCCAACTAAAGGCGGATCATTACCTCACATGGATCAACAATAGATTTTCATTAGGAGAGCTAAATTGAATTTAAATTTCGCAAGACTAAGAGGATGGTTTTTCCTGTTTTCTCTTTGTGTGATTTTGCCGGGAATGTATTTTTTATTCGTTCAGCCGGGGTTGAAGTCTGGGATAGATTTCTCGGGAGGTTCAAGCTTAACTGTACGCTACGATGTTCCTGTGAATCAGAATGCTTTAAGACAAGGATTAGAAGACATTGGCTATAGTGAATCTACAGTTCAAGATTTTGGGGATAATACTTTCTTCCTTCGAATGCATCTGTTGGAAGATGGAACCTATAAAGATCTTGTCGCTGAATTGTCTACCCAAATCGGTCTGACTGATCAATATGAAGTTTTGTCATTTGATTTGGTGTCTCCCGTGATTGCCAGAGAAGTAGTTTTGAATGCTTTTTATGCTGTGATTGCAGCGGCATTAGGAATTTTTATTTACGTATGGTGGGCATTTAGAAATGTTCCCAGTCCCTTCAGATATGGCGTAGCTGCCTTAGTTGCTTTACTTCATGATGTATTAGTAGTTTTAGGGGTTTTTGCATTATTGGGTTGGCTATTAAATTATGAAGTAAATACGATGTTTTTGATCGCTTTATTAACGGTTATTGGATATAGCGTGAATGATACTATCGTGGTTTTTGATCGATTGCGTGAGAATGTTTCAATATATCCAAATAGAGATTTTCCTGAAAATGTTAACTATAGTATATCTGAGACGATTGGAAGGTCTTTGAATACGAGTCTAACTCTTATGCTCCCATTAGTAGCATTAATTTTATTTGGTGGGCAGACCATACAAGTATTTTTAGTGGTTTTGTTGATTGGTGTTGTTGCTGGAACGTACAGTTCAATTGCGATTGCAAGTCAGATACTTGTTTCATGGCATAGTGGGGATTTTGGAAGATTTTTGCTTAGGAGAAATCGATAATCTTTTAAGGGGTAAACAATATCCTACCGATGGAGTTTCTGGTTTTCATGAGATTGAATCCCCTCTCCCAATCGTTCAATGAGTGGATTGAATCGATTTCTGGATGTAGGTTGTGATCCAAAAAAGTTGTAAGCGCATTTTCTATATCGCACTTGGAAGCACCAAGCACTGCCTGTATAGAAGCGCTCCTGAATAGTGCTTCTGAAATTGGAAACTCTGGTTTGTATGTACTAATTTCCCCCAAAAGGATAAGTTTTCCACCTATTGCTAGACTACGAAGAGAGGATTCAAAGGATTTTGATCCAGGGATGTTAAAGATCACATCTCCGCCTTTTTCTTCTGTGAATGCTAATATCATTTCCGAAAAGTCTTGATCAATCTCCGTTGTTAGGACTATTTTTGCTCCCAGTGTCTTCAAGGGTTCTACTTTGTGTTCGGATGATGTGATGACGATGATGTTTTTATGTTTAAGAGCTAAAATTTTTAGAAGATGGGTTCCGATACCTCCTCCTGCTCCAACAAGAATGATATTTTGGTCTATATCAATGGTAGGCAAATTTGTTATGGCATTAAAAGCAACTCCTATAGGGCAAGGGAATAGTGCTGCCTCCAAAGGGTTTATTCCATTTGGTATTGGAATTAGACTGGTTTCAGGTATGGCAACGAATTCTGCCATTCCTCCGTTGATTTCACTCCCTATTCCAATACTTTTAGTACATCTGAAATCATTACCTCGGGAACAATTTCCACATTCGCTACAAGAAACGTTTAGAGCAGAAACAACTTTATCGTTCATCTGTAATTTGGAAACTGAACTTCCTAGAGCGACCACTGTTCCAGAGAATTCATGGCCCGGAACAATAGAATTTTTGATGCCTCGTTTGAGTAGCCCATTAAATACTGCTAGATCATGGCCACATAATCCGCATGCATGAATTTTGATTAAAACCTCATTGCTTTTTGGAACTGGGATGGGTATATCTGATATCTCAACTATAGGCTTATTGGATTGATTCTGATGTATTAATAAAGCTCGCATATTTTCCGGATTCAACCTTTTTCGGTATTCAAAAATTTTGTTAACTCTCGAATTGTTTGTTTAGTGGTTCTGGAATTATCAATCGTTTCCGGCGTCTCATTTGCGAAATCTGTTTTGTTTAGCAATCTATATATTTCTGCGGCACCCTGATGGAATCCTTGTGGGACTCCTACACTTTTGAATGTGGAAGCAATCTCATCCATTTCTCCAATCCATCTGTGAGCATTACTTGGAATTCTAGAAATGCCGGTTGACATTTTATTTAGGGTATCTCGTTGGCTATATTCAAGTTCGAGTTCTAATTCATTAGAAACACCGAGCATTTCGGCCGCCGCTAATAGGGCAATATGCAGTGTACTGGTTCCTTTAGTAAGTGCTGCGTAACACATTTTCATTGCACTTGCAGACCCGATGTTTTTGTCTATAAACTTTACAGCAATCCCTTTTCCATCAAGTTTTGTCATTTGTACTGCATTTGGACCAGATACATAAAATCTTGGCGAATCTTTTTCACTAGGAGGTCCGCCAATGATTCCGCCATCTATAAAATCTCCCCCGGAAGATATAATCGTATTACCGATTTGTCTTGTAGAATCTGGTGAAATCGCATTACAATCAGCGAAAATCACTTTTGAATTTGTATTTTTTAGAACATGTGAAATTCTTTCGGCGAATTGGTGTGCCTCTGAAGGTACAAGAATCGAAAGAATTAAATCCGAGTTCTGAACAAGATTAGATAAATTTCCGACATCTTCGATCCCTGCAGCGTGGGCTAATTGTTTTGTTCTTTTACTTCGTCCCTCAAGTGAAGTAATAACGGAAAATCCATGAGATTTTATGGCTTTTCCAACTGCACTACCCATTGATCCGGGGCTCATGATTGCAATTGTTTTTAATGACAATTCCGCCTCCTTATTTTTGCGAGTTTTTTCCTTGCACTTTAGAATATAATAAAAATTCAGATTATTTCAATTGTTTATTTAATACCAAAGGTTTTCAACTCATTTGGGGGTATTTCATGGAAATAGGTGCTCATGTCTCTGCTGCCGGGGGCTTATATAAATCTATTCAAAGAGCTGAATCTATAGGTGCTAATGCAATTCAAATATTCGCATCATCACCTCGCGGTTGGAGATTTAAACCATTTTCTGAAGAAGATGTAGAGCGATTTTCCAATTCTCGTAAAGAAAGTAATGTTTCTACGGTTGTGTGTCATGGGATTTATCTTGTCAATTTAGGTGGTAAAGAGGAATTGCTTGAAAAATCCATTCAATCTTTGACTGATCATTTAACGGCAGCCCATCAGATTGGAGCAAAAGGAGTGGTTTTTCATTCAGGTAGTCATAAAGGGGTCGGCTTTGAGCAAATTTTCTCTCAGGCAACCCAAGCAATTAAAAGCGTATTAGAAGCTAGTCCAGTAGATACCGAATTAATTATTGAAAATTGCGCTGGAATGGGTGCGCAGATAGGAGCATCATTTGAAGAAATTGGGGCAATGATTTCTGAGGTTTCTGATGAGAGATTGAAATGTTGCATTGATTTACAACATGCATTTGCAGCAGGATATGATATTGGGAATTCCGAATCGATAGATCAAGTTATTGGTGATTTTGATTTCCATATTGGTCTTGAAAGATTAAGCGTAATTCACGCAAATGATTCTAAAGTCCCCTTTGATTCAGGTGTTGATAGGCATGAAAATATTGGTGAAGGTCATATAGGAATCGAGGGTTTCAAGACGATTTTGAATCATCCTTCATTAAAAAATGTACCTTTTATTTTGGAAGTTCCAGGTTTTGATGGCAAGGGCCCAGACAAAAGAAATATTGATATCCTCAATGGATTGATTTCGGATGAGTGAATTTATTGGATAAATCAATTGTAGTTAGTATTGTTTTTGGTATTTTAAGTGCCATAAGTATTGGATTAGCAGATTTATTAAGTATAGCTGTTGCAAATAGGCTTGGACTAATCAGGACTGGATTCTGGACTAAATTATTAGCGATTGCATGGGCTACTCCTTTCTTGTTCTTTTTCGGAGTAAGCTTTTCATTAGATTCAAACCATTGGATTTTATTTTTCCTCCTGGGAATTGGGAATGTAATTACATATTTGGTGCTGATACGGTCTTTACAACTTGGTCCAGTCAGCGTAATTGCTCCTTTAACATCTTTATTTCCAATTGTTTCAATAACTTTGGCAGTTCTTTTTCTGAATGAACATTTAGAGGTCGTTCAAATTTTAGTCATTTCGATTGCTTTATTTGGGGCTTCAATGACGGTGTTCAAACCTACTAAATTTGGCGGTATTTCCAACAATTTGACCTCAGGGGTATTGTTGGGTTGTGTTGCAACAATTTTGATAGGATTTGAAATGTTTTTCCGAGGGGCTCTTTCTAAACAAGTTGGTTGGTTGCTATCTGTTTATGTTCCACTAATTATTTCGCTGTCTTTTTTTGGTCAAATTGCGGTTGTAAGGCGAGAATGGCCGTGGGAGAGAATGCAATTCGGGACATTTTTTCTTCTTTGTTTAGCCTCTCTATTTATGGTCTCAGCATTTTTCCTCTTTGCTAGAGGGGCTGAAATAGGTTCTGTTGCGATAGTAGCTGTAGCTTTTAATACATATCCATTAGTTCCAATTTTGGGAGGGATAATCTTTTTTAAAGAAAGGTTATTGATTTCACAAATTTTTGGAATAGTGCTAATGTTGGG